>DAIMJK010000069.1:0-13031 GCA_036722245.1 Lysobacterales bacterium | reverse complement strand
CGCAGGTTGTCGATGGTCTGCTGCGACTCTTCCACCAGTTCATGGCGCCAGATCAACAGCTTGCGGCGGAAGTACTCGAGGTGCTCCGCACTCATGTACTCCTCGCCCTTGGCCTGGCCAGGCCGATAACCCAAGGGGAGATCAACCTTCGGCGTGTAGCCGTCCGGCAGCGGGAGATCGGCGACCGAAACGGCCGGCGCAGTACGTTTTTGCGATGAATTCTTGGACGGTGTCGCGGTCACTGCCACAGGTACTACCTCCGCAGGGATGTCTCGATTGCACCAGCGCTCGCCGGGTAAATCGGCCGCGCTTTATAGCCGATGGCGCGACAACGAGCAAGCATAGCGTGGATTGCCGTTCAGGTCAGGGGCAACGTACGGCCCGGATTCTGCGCAGCAAGGCTTCGGTGGTCGGATCAAAGCCTCGCGCCTGGGCGGCCGGCCGATCGGCCAGAGCCGGTTCGATGGCCGCGGCGATCTGCTTGCCCAGTTCCACCCCCCATTGATCAAACGGGTTGTTGCCAAAGATCCGGCTCTGGACGTAGACCTTGTGCTCGTACAGGGCCAGCAGTGCGCCAAGGGTTGTCGGTGTCAGACGCTCCACCAACAATACCGTACTGGGCCGACCGCCCGGGCACTGCCGGGCGCGCGCCAGTGGATCGGCCGGCGTGTCGGCAGCATCGATCCCGCTGCCCTGCAGCAACGCGGCCGACTGCGCCAGCAGGTTGGCCAGCAATACATCGTGATGCTCGAACAGAGCGTGATCGGGACAGATTGCTGCCAGGAAGTCGACCGGTACGACATCCCGCCCCTGATGCAGGGACTGGAAATAGGCGTGCTGGCCGTCGGTCCCGACGCCGCCCCAGATCACCGGCGCAGCGGCATGGGGCAACGGCTGCTGGGCGTCATCGACGCCCTTGCCATTGGATTCCATCTCCAGTTGCTGCAGGAACGATGGCAACAAGGCCAGCCGCTCGTCGTAGGGAACGACGGCGCGGCTGCTGCAGCCCCACAGCACCCGGTCCAGCGCGTGGGCGACGGCCAGCAGCACCGGCAGATTGCGATCGGCTGCGGCCTGCAGGAAATGACGATCGAGCGCCTCGGCGCCGGCCAGCAAGTCCCTGTAGCGATCCGGACCCAGCGCCACCGCGGCACTGAATCCGACCGTCGACCAGAGCGAATAGCGCCCGCCCACACCTTCGGCGAAGGGCAGCACCTCGGCTGCGCCGAAATCAAGGGCACGATCGGGCCGCGCGCTGCAGACCAGAAAGTGTCTCGGCAAGTCCGCCTCGCAGATGCCCTGCTGGCGTAACCAGGCTTTCGCACTGGCGGCGTTGAGCAGCGTTTCGCGGGTGCTGAAACTCTTGGTGGCGACCACGAACAAGGTCTGCGCGGCATTCAGCTTCGGCAGCAAGCGAGCCAGCGCATGGCCATCGACGTTGGCCACGAAGTGCACCGCCACCTTGCCATCGGCCAGCGCATCGGCGACCAACCGCGGCCCCAGATCCGAGCCTCCGATACCCAGGTTGACCACGCAGCGTGCGTTGACCAGCCCCTGCGCTTCGGCCCTGCCCTCGCGCACCGCCGCGGCCAGCTCAAGCATGCGCTCTCGCGCCGCCAGCATCTGGCCAAACATTGCCGCCTGGTCCGGATGGTACGGAGCACTGGCGCGCAACAGTGGGTGCAGAGCCGGACGCTGCTCGCTGACATTGACGATCGCGCCGTCGAACAGCGCTTGCCGCTGTTGCTCAAGACCGATCTGTTCCAACTGGTCGATCGCAAGCGCCAGTAGCGGTGCATCGATGCGACAACGACTCAGATCCAGATGCAGCCCGTCGAAGCGAAACTCGAATCGTTCGGCCCGCGCGGCATCAGCGGCCAGCACCTGCAATGCCGGTAGCGCCCGTTCCGCCCGCGCCTGCAGTGCCTGCCACTGGAATGGCTTGCGTTCCATCGTGCGACCTGTCCGAGGAAAGTCCGGATGGCAATGGTACGCGATGGCGAAGGGCTGGAGCTGAGGGCTGAGGGCCTTTAGAACCAGGGTTCAGGGTGAGTCGGGGTCGGAATCGGTATCGGAATCGAGTGCATGGGTTTTGGCCACGAACGAGTTGAGGTGAGCCAGCGTGCGCCGTCGGCAGGGAGAACCGCGATGAAGGTGCGACGAAACGAATCGATTCCGATACCGATTCCGACCCCGACCCCGAGGGGAGCTCGCTACCGAAGAACTCCCCGGTTCCCTCAGCCCTCAGCCCTGCTCTTGGAGACCCTCAGCCCTCAGCCCTGGCGCTCCAAATCACAGGCAAAAAAACCCGCCGGGGTTACCGGCGGGGGAATAATCGGAGTGACGATTACCTCAAAACGCGCCCTGCGTACCCTGGGAAGCCAGCTTTGCTGTTGCAAACTTCTCAGAGTGGTTGTGAAACTACCACAACTGTGGTGTGAAAACCAGCCTTCGTGCCAATCACCACACCATCGGTCAGGCAGTACTAACAGACACGGCGGAGCGCTCAAAGTTCAATCGGTAGATTATCGATAAGTCGGGTGCGGCCCAGTCGAGCCGCCGCCAGCACCCGCAGCGAGCGGTCGGATACCCTCACTGGCCCCAGATCCAGCGCCCGTCGAACAGCGAAATAGTCCGGAATCAAACCCGCCTCGCGCAGTCGTGCATACCCAGCCTGCTCGGTGTCCGGCGCGCCGTGGCCATTGCGAAGCTGCTCGACTGCCCATTGCAGGGTGGCATGCAAGGCGCCGGCCCGCGCACGCTCGGCGGGTGCCAGATACTGATTGCGCGAACTCATCGCCAAACCGTCGCTTTCCCGCACCGTCGCTATTCCTTCAATGCGGATCGGAAAGGCCAGGTCGCGCGCCAGCGCCTGCAGCAAGACCAGTTGCTGAAAGTCCTTTTCACCGAAAACCGCCAGATCGGGCTGAATGAAGTTGAACAACCGGGCCACTACCTGCAGGACACCGTGAAAATGACCCGGTCTGAAGGCACCGCAGAGCTCGTTCGCCAGCGGACCCGGATCCAGGCCGACCATTGACGACGTCGGAGCCGGCGGATAAACCTCTTCCAGCGCTGGTGCAAACAAGAGGTCGCAGCCGGCTGCCGCGAGAGCCTGCCGATCCTGCTGCAGCGTGCGCGGATAGCTGGCGTAATCCTCGGACGGGCCAAACTGGGTCGGGTTGACAAATACACTGGCAACGACGCGGTCGGCCCGCCCACGCGCGGCGGCGAGCAGGCTCAGATGACCGGCATGCAGATTGCCCATCGTCGGCACCAATGCGCTGCGCAGACCCTGACAGCGCCAGTCCGCCGTCCGACGCCGCAACTGCGCGACGGTCTCGATCAACTCCATCGCCAGCGCTGCCTAGTAACCGTGCTCGGGGAGCGGGAAGCGAGCCTGACGCACGTCATCGACATAGGCAGCAATCGCCTGACGCGGGCTGCGTCCGTCGGCGGTGAAGTCCTTGGCAAAGCGCGGTCGACGCCCACCGGACACCCCCAGCACATCGTGCAGGACCAGGATCTGACCATCGCAACCGGGGCCGGCACCGATACCGATGGTGGGAATGCGCAGCGAGCGGGAAATCGATGTGGCCAGCTCGGTCGGCACGCATTCGAGGACCAGAAAAGATGCCCCTGCCTGTTCCACCGCCAGCGCGTCGGCCTGCAGACGCTCGCCAACGGCTGCCTCGCGGCCCTGTACCTTGTAGCCGCCGAGGCGATGGACCGACTGCGGCGTCAGCCCCAGATGCGCGCAGACCGGCACATCCCGCGCGACCAGGCAGTCGATGATGTCGAGGATGGGACCGGCGCCTTCCAGCTTCAGGATGACGGCACCACCTTCGCCCATCAACCGGGCCGCATTGTCGATCGCGCGCGCGGCAGTGGCCGCAGCCAGGAAGGGCATGTCCGCCATCAGCAGCGCACGCTGCAGGCCGCGACCGACCGCGCGCGTGTGGTAGAGCACGTCATCGACCGTGACCCCCAGCGTGTGCCGCTGGCCCTGGATGACGTTGCCGAGCGAATCGCCGACCAGCACGATGTCTACCCCGGCTTCGTCGGCGACCCGCGCAAAACTGGCGTCATAGGCGGTCAGGGCAACGATCGGCTCGGCCGCCGCCTTGCGCCCCTGCAGGTCGGGAATGGTCAGCGCACGCTGCGGCGGAGTGGTCGGACTGCTGTACATGGATGCTCTGGTCGGGACTGCGCGGTGGGGACCGGCGATGAGCTCATGGTAACAACGCGGACGCTGCAGTGCGTCATTGGGCTTCGAACCCGGTGCGAGGCAAATCCGAGGTCCAGAGGAAGCTGCGAAGCTTTGAGGGCCCAGGGCTCAGGGCTCAGGACCCAGTCCAGAGTCAACGTGAGGCGTGTGAAGCGTACCGCCCAGCCATCGCGCCTTGACTCGCCGCAAGGCGGTCTTGGCCTTGCTGGGCCCTGTGCCCTGTGCCGTGAGCGCCGCATCCCCTGGACCCTACTCCCGATTCCCCCCGCCTGACGCCCGACTGCACGCCCTCCCGGCCTGGGGTTCCTCGACCCGTTGCAATGGCGCATCGCTCAGGGCTTCGGCGTGCTCGGCCGCGCTGCGGCCATCGGCCATCAGGCGCGCTCCTGCCAACTCGGCCAGGGGTCGCATCACGAAGGCTCGGCCGAGCATGCGCGGATGGGGCAGCTGCAAGTCCGGGTCGTCCGACACCAGATCGGCATACAACACCAGATCCAGATCGAGACTGCGGGCCTGGTTGCGTCTTTGCCGGTCTCGCCGCCGACCGGCCTGGCGCTCCAGCCGCTGCAACTCGGCAAACAACTCGGCTGCACTGCCTTGCCAGCGCAGCTCGGCAACCGCGTTGTAGTAATCGGGTTGATCCGACCCGTCCCACGGTGGCGAGCGGTACAGCGAGGACGCGCGCAGCTCGACACAGTGGGGCAGTGATCGCAGCGCATCCAGCGCCCGCCGGACCTGTCGCGCCGGCTGGTCGAGGTTGCTGCCGATCGCGACATAGGCGAGTTCGGTGAAGCCTGGGCTCACCAGCAATCGTTCCTTCGAAGCAGCGCTAGGCATCGCCCGCCGGCGGTCGTGGCCGGCGCCGACGACGGCGACGCCGAGCCGGTGCAGGCGCAGCGTCCAGATCGCCGCCGTCATGGTCGGGCGCCAGTTGGGCGGGCTTGCCCGCTACCGGTCGGAACATGCGGTCGATGTCGGCCCCCACCTCTTGTGCCGCCGTCCAGCGCTCGGCCCATTCAAGCAGACTCGGGTCCAGCCCGGCGCGGAGCAGGAAGAAATCATAGGCGGCGCGAAAACGCGGATGGCGTAGCAATCGACGGGCACGGCCGCTGCCATAGCCGGTGAAGCGCTGCTGCATCAACCAGATCTCCTTGGCGATGCTGCTGAAGCGTCGCGGCAGCGCGATGCGTCGACTGTGGCTTGCAAACAGGGATTCGGCGATGTCGGAGCCGCGATCGATCCAGTCGACATCCTCGGGCACCGGCTCGCCCGCCCGAGTGCGGAACAACGGCCACAGCAGCGCGGCAAACAGGAAGGCCGGAGTCACCGGCTTGTCCTGCGCGACCCGCTCATCGGTGGACGAGAGCGCTGCCAGCACCAGCCTGCGATCGCTGTCGGTCAACCTGGCCTGACTGGGCAGCAGGT
Organism: Lysobacterales bacterium; assembly: GCA_036722245.1. GTDB lineage: Bacteria > Pseudomonadota > Gammaproteobacteria > Xanthomonadales > SZUA-5 > JAWLAT01. The sequence goes on along the minus strand of DAIMJK010000069.1, from coordinate 7,378 downwards.
GCTGCAGCAGGTCCAGTTCCGCCAGCTTTTCGTAGCTGCGCCGACCATGGCCGGTCATGAACAGCTTCAGGCTCTCGTCAAACAGCCGCGCCGACGGGATCTCATCGAGCATCGACGCCATTTCCGCCAGCGGGGCCAGGGTGCCAGCCTCGATCGTGAAATCGAGCTTGGCCGCCAACCGGGCCGCGCGCAGCATGCGCACGGGGTCCTCCCGATAACGTTGGCGCGGATCACCGATGAGCCGCAACTGCCGCAGTTTGAGGTCTGCGAAGCCGCCAGCAAAGTCGCGGATGGAGTAATCGGCAATCGAGTAGTACAAGGCATTGACGGTGAAGTCGCGACGGAGCGCGTCTTCCTCCAGAGAGCCGAAGACGTTGTCACGCAGGATTCGGCCGCCGTCACCATCGACCACACGGTCTCCGCTGTCCTCGTCGTCGACGGTACCGACGCCGCGGAAGGTCGTCACCTCGATCACCTCGCCACCGAAGCGGACATGCGCGATCCGGAAGCGCCGGCCAATCAGGCGACAGCGCCGGAACACCTGCTGGATCTGTTCCGGGGTGGCGTTGGTCGCCACATCGAAATCCTTCGGTCGACCGCCAAGGAGCAGGTCACGCACACCGCCGCCGACCAGATAGGACTCGTATCCGGCCTCGTGCAGGCCGTACAGCACCTTCAGGGCTGCGCTGCTCATGGCCTTGCGCGAGACCTGGTGCTGGTCACGCGGAATCAGACTGATTTCACTCATTGCATCTCGCTGTGTTTTGGTGTCGCGACCCTGCAAGCCTGCGGTGACGAAGGCGAAGGCGCGCGCAAACAGATCCGTTCCGGCACGTAGACCGGCGATCATGACGTACCCCGGTCATGGCGATGAACGAAGGAGGACGATGGCCGTTGTGAGCCTGATCGCGACCGGCTATCATTCGCCGCCCACGGTCTTACAACGCTCCCTTCGTCTAGTGGTCCAGGACGCTGCCCTCTCAAGGCGGAAACACGAGTTCGAACCTCGTAGGGAGCGCCATCTTTCAGTTGGCTCTCAAGCATGACTTTCGTCGTCACCGAAAACTGCATCAAGTGCAAGTACACCGATTGCGTGGAAGTCTGTCCGGTCGACTGCTTCAAGGAAGGCCCGAATTTTCTCGTCATCGACCCGGATGAGTGCATCGACTGCACCCTGTGCGAGCCGGAGTGCCCGGTCGTCGCAATCTTTCCGGAGGACGATGTGCCAGCGGGGCAGGAAGACTTCATCGCGCTGAACGCCGAATTGTCACCGCTGTGGCCCACGATCACGGTCCGCAAGGACCCTCCCGCAGATGCCAAGAGCTGGGAAGGCAAGCCGGACAAGCGCAAACTGCTGGAGCGTTGACCGGGCCTGTGGATACGATCCACGGCCTGCTCCGGGGACCGCTCCCACAACGCCCTCACCCGCCGGCGCTTCGGGTCGAAATGGACTTCAGACGCAAATCCAGCGCGGCAATGACTCGTGCTGCCCGACCGTCGGCGAGTTGCCGTTCCTGATCATCCACCACCGCCACCTCGGTGCCCTGGGCAACCTCGCGCAGACGAACGATGACTTCCGGCGCTGGCGGAGTGTCGCCCGGGCCATCACCCTGACCTATGATTCGCCGCCACCACGGCCGCCGGTCGACCACGCCCGGCTGCGGCAGCGCGACCCGGAAACGCAACTGCTCGCGGTCACGCTCAAGCATCGTGAAGGTCTGGCTGTTCTCCAGCGCCGCAGCAACCAGATCCCACGCCTCGGCACCGCCGTTGGGCAGCAGCAGATCGGTCTTGCCCGAGGCCGGCGCGTAGAGTTCGCCGGCAGTGATCGGCCCCCGCGCACCCAGCGGCGGCGGCTGCAGTTCCTTGCCGGCGAGCAGGCGATCACTGTTGGCGGGTGGGACCATCAGGCCCGGGTCATGACCGGGTCGGTCCAGATCGGCCGGCACTTGCAATTCCGGCGCTTCACCACTCTCCACGTAGTAACGCTTGGGTTCAAACAAGCCACAGCCGACCAGACTGGCGAGCGCAGCGCAAGCCAGGGCGATAGCTGCAGCCTTGCGGATCGTGGCGGAGCCCGGAGAGCGGCTGTGGTCATTCAGCGATGGCGAGTTCATAAGCATTCCTGAGGACCGCAGCGTGTTGCGGCTCCAATTCGGTCAAGGGCAGTCGCAAGGCAGGACCACAACGGCCCAACATCGACAACAGAGATTTGATGGGGATCGGGTTGGGCGCGACATTCAAGGCTTCGATCAGTCCCAGCAGACGCCGATCCAGCGCCGCGCATGCGACCCGGTCGCTGCCGGCAAGACGTGCCAGGGACGACAGCAGCTGCGGGACAACGTTGGCCACGACGCTGACTACGCCATCGGCGCCCTGCATCATCCATTCGGCACAGCTTCCATCATCACCCGAGTAAATCGCGAAGTCTGGACCCCGTAACGCCAACAGGGCCTGAAGGCGCTCGACGCGACTGACCGCCTCCTTGATACCCGTCACTTGTGCATGGTCGCACAAGCGTTGCACGGTGTCTGGCAGCAGATCGACGCCGGTGCGTGAGGGCACATTGTACAGAACGATAGGTGCTGCGAGTTCGTCGGCAAGCATACGGTAATGACGGTACAGACCTTCCTGGGTCGGCCGCGAGTAAAACGGGGTCACGGCCAGCAACTGCTCCGCGCCGGCCGCCACCAGTTGCCTGCCCAGAGCCAACGTCTTGGCGCTCGATCCGCCGCCCAGGCCAGCCCAGACTGGCAGACGGTTGCCAACCAGCCGACGCGCCACTTCCACCATCCGGGCCAGTTCCGTCCCTTCCAGGGCAACGGATTCACCGGTCGAACCGCCCAGGACCACGGCCGTGGTGCCCGCCTCAACGTGCCATTGCAGGAGCGACTCCAGACTGACGAAATCGACCGTTCCGTCGCCCAGAAAAGGGGTAACCAGGGCGCAAATGCTGCCGCTACGCTGCAAGTTGGCAATTCCTCGACCGGGAAACGGAGACGCAAGGCCGGCGGATGTTACTTGCGGCTTTGCGAGGGTGACAAGTATGCTCCCGTGGCGGCAGGCCGCGTACCGCCCGCCCGTGTTTGCCCGCGTTGTGCCTTCGGCCCGGAATTGCATGAGGTTTCCTTGAGCGCCAGCAAGTCCCGCCAGTCAGTCCCCGAGAACTACCTGCTCGTCTCTGCGATAGGCCCGCAGACCACCGCATTGCTCACCGTGCTGGGCAAGCGGGTGGTCGATTCGGGCTGCAATCTGCTGGAGGCACGGGTCAGCATGCTGGGCCAGGAAGTGTGTGTGCTGCTGCTCGCCGGCGGCGCCTGGGATGCGATCGCCAAGTTCGAGAACGCGCTGGGACGACTGGCGCGCGAAGAGCAGATCAGCCTCACCAGCCGGCGCACCACGGCACGTGAACTGACCGGCAGCACCCTGCCCTATGCGGTCGAGGTCATTGCCGCAGACAAGTCAGGGATTCTCTATCAGCTGGGCGATTTCTTCGCCCGCCGGGGCATTACGGTGGAGAACCTGAGCAGTTCACGCTATCGGGCGACCCAGACCGGGGCGGAAATGTTCAGCGCCCAGATCACGATCGGCGTCCCGGTCAGCACCCATATCTCAAGCTTGCGTGATGATTTTCTCGAGTTCTGCGATACGCTCAATCTGGACGCGATTCTGGAACCGATCAAGGGATAGTAGGGCAGCGGCAGCGAGACTACAGCGCAGGATCCGAACACGATATGGAAGCCCACGTTATGGATATATTGGCGGGCATGGACAGACTTCCCGAATTCGACGTCGCCGTTACTCCGGATGAGCGCCTGACCCGGGCTCAGGTGCTGGGCCGGGCCAGCGTGTTCTATTTCTACCCGAAGGACTCCACGCCGGGCTGTACCCGCGAGAGTCAGGATTTTGCCGCCGCATGGCCGGAGTTGCAGCGACGCGGCGTGCAGTTGTACGGCGTGTCGCGCGACAGCCTGCGTTCGCACCAGAACTTTCAGCGCAAGTACGAGTTGCCTTTTCCGCTCATCGCCGACATCGACGAATCGCTCTGCAAGACCTTCGGCGTGATCGGCGAGAAGATGATGTACGGCCGCCAGGTTCGCGGCATCGTGCGCAGCACGTTCCTGTTTGATGCCGAGGGTACGCTGGTGCGCGAATGGCGCAAGCTCAAGGTGCCCGGTCATGTGGATGCCGTGCTCGCGGCCGTGCAAGAACTGCCGGGCCAGCCCCGCTGATGTCGCGAGCCGATAGCCCGCAAAACCATGATTCCGTATCGGAGCGCCGCCCTGTCGCGGCGCGCCGCCCTGCCCTTCTATCCGGAGCCCTGATCGCGCCATGAGCCGACGCAAATCGATCTACGTGCTCGATACCAATGTGCTGATGCACGACCCGACCGCCCTGTTCCGATTCGAGGAACACGACGTCTATCTGCCGATGATGGTGCTGGAAGAACTCGATCACGCCAAGAAGGGCATGTCGGAAGTCTCCCGCAATGTGCGCCAGGTCAGCCGCTTCCTGAGTGACTTGATCGAGGGCAACGGCAAGGCCGAACTGGACGCCGGGCTGCCGCTCAAGCGTCCGGACAGTCTGGATCTCGGCAAGCACACGCCACGCGGCCGACTCTACTTCCAGACCAGCGGGCCGGGGGCCAACGGCAAGGGCTTCGGCAACGTGCTGCCGGACAACCAGATCCTGCAGGCGGTGCTGGAGCTGAAGGAGGCGCGCAGCAAGGAATCGGTGATTCTGGTCACCAAGGACATCAACCTGCGGATCAAGGCCTCGATCCATGCCATTCCGGTGGAGGACTACGAGAATGACCGCGCACTGGACGATCTGAGCCTGCTCTACCGGGGCGTCACGGCGCTACCGGAGGACTTCTGGTCGCACCACCCGGAGCTCGAATCGTGGACCGAGCGCGGCCATACCTGGTACCGGCTCAAGCTCGGCGAAGGCGAGCGCTGGTCACCCAATGAATGCCTCTATCTGCCGGAAGAGAATGACGTGGAGTTGCGCGTCATGCGGATCGAGGGCGAGCACGCGGTGCTGCAACTGGCGCGCGACTATCGCGGCAACCTGCATCAGGTCTGGGGCGTAAGCGCGCGCAACCGGGAGCAGAACTTCGCCCTCAACGCGCTGATGGATCCGGACATCGATTTCGTCACCCTGCTCGGCACCGCCGGTACCGGCAAGACCCTGCTGGCGCTGGCCGCTGGCCTGGCCCAGACGATGGACCAGCAGCGCTACAAGGAGATCATCGTCACTCGTGCCACCGTGCCGGTGGGCGAGGACATCGGCTTCCTGCCCGGCACCGAAGAAGAGAAGATGACACCGTGGATGGGCGCGCTGAACGACAATCTGGAGGTGCTCGCCAGTCCGCAGGACGGCGGTTCCTGGGCACGTGCGGCGACCAACGACCTGCTCGCCTCGCGAATCAAGATCCGCGCTCTGAGCTTCATGCGCGGTCGCACCTTCCTGAGCCGCTACGTGATCATCGACGAAGCACAGAACCTGACCCCGAAGCAGATGAAAACCCTGCTCACCCGCGCCGGCCCTGGCACCAAGATGATCTGCCTGGGCAATGTCGAACAGATCGACACCCCCTACCTGACCGAAACCACTTCCGGCCTGACCTACGCGGTCGACCGCTTCAAGGACTGGCCGCACAGCGCCCACGTGACCCTGCGGCGAGGCGAACGCTCACGGCTGGCCGATTTCGCGTCCGAAGTACTTTAAGAGCAGGGGTGAGGGCTGAGGGTGCGCGTCAGACTGACGCAGCGGTGGGCGTCTGGATGAAGGCGCCGATTCCCAGCGTGCTCGTGAACCACAAAAAGCGAAAAGAGCGGTTAAACCACAAAGGACACGAAGGGAAGCTTTTTGCATTGAGGCATGTCCGGGCACGACCGCATTTCTCGACCGCATTTCTTGAGTGTCCTGATCGAGTTGCGCTACTCAACAGGCAGTCATTTCTGCTTTTGCTTTCCTTCGTGTCCTTTGTGTCCTTTGTGGTCAATCAGCTCTTCAGCTCTTGGCACGTTCGCTCTTCAAACTCTCACAACACGGAACGTCGCTGATGCCTGGCGCAGGTCAGCCAAGGTCGGGGTGCGATCGTCAGGTTCGACTACGGGGCAAAGTATCCGGATGGCCCGGATAGCCGAGGACAGGCTAGAAGTTCACCTGCCAGAGCGCTTCGAACTCGATCTGCTCGCCGCCGTCGGTGAAATTGCCGATGGTGGGAGAACCGAGGAAGTATTCGCGCGCGGCGTAGCTGGCAGTCAGCCGGACCTGCGAGTTCAGTCCGATGGGACGACCGACGCCAAAGGCGAAATTGCGATTGCTGTACTGGTCTTCCAGCACCCGGGAGAGCAGCGGCGAACTGGGCTCGGGTTGCTGCTGGGTGCTGTAGCGCAGCTCCCACCACCAGCTCGAATCCATCTCGTAGCCGACAGAGGCGGAATAGACGGTCAGGTCCCTCCACTCGAAACTGGGACTGGTGCTGTCGCCGAGCAGGGCCACGAACCGCAAGGGCAAGGCTCTGGATGTGAAGGTATCCACATCACTGTAGAGCACCCTTTCCACGCCCAACTGCATCCAGGCTTTGCCAAACTGGCGGGTCAGTCCAACACCGACGCCTCCGGGCAGATCGAACTGACCAGGCTCGGCGTAGATGCCCCGATACTGCTGCAGCGGATCCATGTCCACTGATGAGCGCACTGTTGCGTAGGCCATCAGCTGGTCAGAAACCGGACGCTCATAGGTCAAAGCTACACCGGTGCCGGTCGAACCATCGGTCACCGGCGCAAAGCCCCGGTCCAAGGTGGTCCGACCCAGACCAAGCCCGTAGCTGGCGTACTGCTGCTGCACCAGGATTGCTTCGACGGTCAGCCTGGAATCGCCGACCATCGCCGACACGGCTGGCGTGACGATGCTCTCCTGAAATTGTACGCCACCCAGACGCTGGACTTGTTCGCGCTGCCAACGGGTGCCGTCACCAATCCGGCGAAGGCCGTGTTCAGATGCTGCGCTGACCGACAGCGCCTTCACCGCACCCATCTGGCGCAGTGGGAAAACCAATTCCGCGGTCAAGCCCGTGCGCGCTCCGCGCGGCGCTGCCGCTGCGGGGACACTGGAAGCCCAACTGTAATCGGGAGTCATCGCGACCAGCGCGCGTTCCTGCCATTGCCCACGCAGGACCGTGTGCTGCGCATCAGACCCCTGAGCCAGGAGTGGTGCTGCCCACAACAAAGAAAGAGGGAGCATCAGGGCCCTTCCTGATGCTCCCCTCAGCAAATTTTTAGCCGATTGTGCGTGCATAACCCTCGTAGCCCTGACCCGAAGCTGGAGTGTTGCTTCAAGCCAACAACAGATTAGCGCAGAAGCAACA
>DAIMJK010000068.1:0-13037 GCA_036722245.1 Lysobacterales bacterium | reverse complement strand
TGCTTCCAGAGCAGCTGTGTATTCGCGCCAGAACGATCGGAGACCGCCGGAGCGGCTTGCGACACTGGCCCCAGCACCGCGGCATAAGCCTGGCTGATCCGCTCGCGCAACTCGCATAGAGAGGCATGCAGCGCAGCCCAGTCCGGATAGCCCAGCCCGGCCGCGAGGCGTTCGCGCTTGAGCGGATCGGTCGGCAGCTCGTGGGTCTGCTGGTCATCCATCATCTGGACCCGGTTCTCGACCAGGCGCAGGAAACGATAGGCATTGGCCAGCCAGTGCGCTTCGGCCCGACCGATCAGGCGATGCCGCAGCTGCGCCGTCAGCGCCGGCAGGATGCCGGTCTGGCGCAAATCAGGCATCCGTCCGCCGCGGATCAGCTGCGGCAGCTGGACCAGGAACTCCAGCTCACGAATGCCGCCTGGACCGCGTTTGAGGTCCTCGGCCAGCTCGCGCCGACTGACTTCCTGGTCCATCCGCGACTTCAGCTCGCGCAAGCCGTCGAAGGCGGCAAAGTCCAGATAGCGGCGGTAGACGAAGGGCCGCAGTCGCTGCAGCAGTTCGACCCCGGCGTCCTGCGCTGGCGGCAGCGGCCGAGCGCGGATCCAGGCGAAGCGCTCCCAGTCACGCCCCTCGCGCTGGTAGTACTGCTCCATCGCATCAAAAGACAGCGCCAGCCGACCGGCCGAACCGAAGGGGCGCAAGCGCAGGTCGACGCGGAAACAGTAGCCGTGCTCGGTGACTTCGGTCAGCAGACCGCTGGCGCGCTGGACCTGGCGGGCGAAGTAGTCCTCGTTGTCCAGTACCCGCCGACCGTCGCTCTCGCCCCCTTCCGGATAGGCGAAGATCAGATCGATGTCGCTGGAAAAATTCAGCTCCGAACCGCCCAGTTTGCCCATCGCGATACAAGCCAGCTGCTGCGCCTGGCCGTTACTGTCCCGCGGCGTGCCATGGCGCTCATCCAGCTCCAGTGCGGCCCAGCTCAGCGCCGTCGCCAGTCCGCGTTCAGCGACTCGACTGGTCGCGCTCATGACGCGCTCGACGCTGGCCCCGCTGAGCACATCGAGCGCCATCAACCGCAACGCCTCTCGCTGTCGCCACTGGCGCAGGGCGATGCGCGGATCGATGCCTTCGCGCCAGCGCGGCACGGCGCGGGCGCGTGAGGTAGCCGCATCAAGCAGGCGTGGCTCGGCACGCAGGATGTCCCAGGCGAAGTCGCTGATCAGTACCAGCCGACCCAGCTTTTCGCGCGCTTCGCCCGGCAGCAGCAGGCCAGCGTCGCGTTCGAATTCGTGCAGACGCTCGGCGACGAAGTCGTCCAACTCCGGCGAACGCCGCGGCGATGGCCGCAGCGGCAGCGCCTTGACCGGTCCGGCCTTGCGGGCGCGGGGCGGACGACGCACCATGCTCAACCGCCCAGCAGCGGTTCGAGCTGGCGCATCAGCTCGCGCTCGTTCAACTCACCATAGCGCCGCCAGACGATCTCACCGCGCCGGTCGATGACTACGGTATAGGGCAATACCGAACGCAGATTGCCGTAGCGCCGGCCCAGATCGCTGCGACCCGGCTCGTTCAGCAGGTGCAGGAAGCCGGCCGGATAGCGCTCCAGAAAACGCCGCACGCTGGCCTCGTTGTCCTCGGCGATACCAATGATCCTCAGCCCGCGCGCCTCGTGCTCGCGCTGTACCTTGGCCAGCATCGGCAGTTCGCGCACGCACGGCGGACACCAGGTCGCCCAGAAATTGAGAACGATGACCTGACCTTCGAATTCCGACGGCCGACGCATCTGACCATCCAGCGCCGGCAGCTCGAAATCCTCATAGCGCGTGCCTTCGCGCAAGGTGTCGCTGGGCGTCATCGACAACCAGCCTCCCAGCGCAAACCCCGCCAGCCCGGCGATGGCGGCAAGAATGACGATGAAGGTGCTGGTGCGATCCATGCGTGAGGATCCGGGGCGGGAGTGGGTCGGCAAGGATACCCGCAAGGGCCCAGGGCATAGGGACCAGAGCCGTGAAGAGCAACCGTGTCGCCTCGAACCGCTCTTTCTTGGCCCTGTGCCCTGGACCCTGGGCCCTCGACTTGATGGGTCTCCTTGCTTCGGCGCCCTCGCTCTCCCACCCTACAGCTGGATCTTCCGCTGCATCGGCGGATAACAAACGCTGTTTTCCTTGCAGCCCTGCATCCGCACAAGCAAGGTCATCGGCGCGGCGGGATCGGGGCGCTTGCTGATGCTCAACGGGACTTCGATCTGGCCGTAGTAGACCGCGACGGCGCCGAAATGCTCGTCGTGGTGGGCCACCGCCTGCGGCCAGACCGGGGTCAGGCTGGCGTCGTCCTCGTTCTCGATCAGGAAGCGGCCCTTGTCACGATAGAGGTAGTAGCCAGCGGGCATCGTGAAGCGCACCAGCACCTCGTCACCCCCCATCGCCACCGCTTCCACCTTGAAGGCTTCCTCGTCCGGCAGCGGCACCTCGCCACCCAGGGCCGCGGTGGTGCTGAAACTCGGTACCTCGCCACCGATCGGCGGCGCATCGGCCTGGGCACAGCCCATCGTCAACAACAGCAAGGGGCCGAGCAATCTGGTCCAGTGATACATCGGGCAACTCCAAGGGGTACGGACGGACGGCCGCGCTGCGGCAGCTTCGCTCAGACCGCCATTCGGGCCGCAGGTTCCGCGGATAGGTCAACAATCTGCTTCAGTAGTTGGGAGTGGGGCGGGAGTCGGGAGTCGGGAGTCGGGAGTCGGGAGTCGGGAGTCGGGAGTAACAGCAAAAGCGCTGGGCAAAGCAAGACTGGGAGCGGAACTGCTTCAGCCATTCGACCGGGCCCCGGTGTCCACCGCCTCCTCCACCCACTGCAGATAGGTCTCCAGGCCCAGGCTGACGGGAATCGCCAGCACCTCCGGCACGCTGTAGGGGTGATGCTCACCCAGATGTTTCTCCAGTCGCGGATAGCCCTCCGCGGTGGTCTTGATCAGCAGCAGCGCCTCGCTGTCCTGCTGAACCTGATCCTGCCAGCGATAGATCGACTGCACCTGAGGCAGCAAATTGACGCACGCCGCCAGCCTCGCCTCGACCAGTTGTCGGGCAAGCGCCGGAGCGACCTCATGCGGGCAGGTGCACAGGACGACGAGGATGGACATCAGCGCAGTTCCAGTAGCCAGTTCCAGTGGCCAGTTTAAGGCGCCCCAGGCTCACCGACTTCCTACCGGCCCGCAACCGCTCTTCTGTGCCCTGTGCCCTGTGCCCTGGGCCCTGGGCCCTGTGCCCTGCGCCCTGCGCCCTGCGCCCTGCGCCCTGGGCCCTGCGCCCTGCGCCCTGCGCCCTCCGCCCCGTGGCCCTGGGCCCTGGGCCCTGGGCCCTGCTCTTGTGACCATCAGCCCTCAGCCCCACTCCTCGTAGCCCCTGCAGTGAGTTCTGCATCCAGGTGAGAGATTCGCCGCTCGAAGGACAGTTCCCCGGTAACAGCCAGGGAACTGACCATGCGCCGCGAAACTTTTACCCGTGTATCCGCCAGTCTGCAGCAGTTGGGCCCCAGCGATCTCAGTCTCGATGATTGCCTGGACCGGCTAGCCCGCTCAATCACTGAATTGCAAAGCTGGGCGCAGAGTCTGGGCTGGCGACCGTCCTGCGACTTGCCGGGAACGCAGATCGAATCGGTTCTGCGGCGTGGCGAGGACGTCGAAGTCGCGCTGCTGCTCGCCGGTTATGTCGACGGCGACGAAAGTACCCGCCTGTTGCGGCTGGCCTGCCAGGAGTGCCGGATGAGCCTGAACGCCCCTCCGCAGGTCAGTCTGGTCGCCGCTGCCCGCGGACGCCCGGTGCTACCGCAAGCCAGCTACGCCTGATTCAGGGGGCCGGCGGACGCCGTCCTGGGAAGCGGCTACAGTCGACGCCGAATTCTCTGCCGCCAGCGAGTTCACTCGGGGTCGGGGTCGGAATCGGTATCGGAATCGGCCCTTGGCTGGCGTATCCGACGACCTCTACTTGAGGCGTGCCGCCACGCAAACCCAATCGAGTGCTGCGGTTCGCCCCGATGACGTTGTGGACGACTGCCCGGTATGGCTAGTCGTTGGTGGCCAAACCCCTTGCCGCTCGCGATTCCGATGCCGATTTCGATGCCGATGCCGATGCCGCTCGATTCCGATTCCGATTCCGACCCCGACCCCGAATCCCAGTTTCGCATCACTGCATCAGTTTGAACCGCGCCCTCTGCGCCGGGCCCTCACCCTGAGCCCTGCTCTTCCGCTCTTCTGTCCCCTGCGCCCTGAGCCCTGGGCCCTCGCTCTGATGCGGTTCGCGGAGCTCACCGGCATCCTACGCGCAAGTCCGCAGTTCTTCTGTGCCCTGAGCCCTGAGCCCTGGGCCCTGCTCTTCCACTCTTCTGTGCACTGTGCCCTGAGCCCTGTGCCCTCGCTCTGATGCGGTTCGCGGAGCTCACCGACATCCCTGAATATCGAACGCCTCCAACTTCTGCCGCACCAACCGATTCTTCAGCCGCACATATTGCGGCATGCCGTTGCGGTACTCGGGATAGGCTTCGCCCTGGATCAGCGGTTCCAGGTAGCTGCGCGCCTTGCTGGAAATGCCGTAGCCGTCCTCGCGCAGGTAGTCGTCCGGCAGCTTCTTTTCGTGATTGGCGATGTCGGCCAGCTTCGCCTCGGCGATTTCCCAGCGGTAGGGATGATTGGCGCGCCGCTTGATCACCGGCATCACACCGGTCTTGCCGGCCAGGGCGTACTTGACGGCGGCCTCGCCGACGGCCCAGGCGTGGTAGTAGTCGGTTGCCGAGGCGATGTGGCGGGCTGAACGCTGCAGGTAGTCGCTGACCGCCCAGTGCACCTTGTAGCCGAGCTGATCCTGCACCAGCGCGGCGATCTTCGGCCCGGCGCCGCCCAGCTGGCTGTGGCCGAAGGCATCCTTGCCGCTGCCCTCGGCGATGAAGCGACCTTCGGCATCGCGCACGCCCTCGGACACCACCACCGTGCACCAGCCGACCGTGGCCACGGTCTCCTTGACCCGAGCGAGGAAATCGGTCTGGTCAAAGGGGCGCTCCGGGAACAGGATCAGGTGCGGTGGTTCCTCGTGACCGCGCCCGGCCAGGCCGGCGGCCGCGGCAATCCAGCCGGCATGGCGGCCCATCACCTCGAGCACGAAGACCTTGGTCGATGACTCGGCCATCGCCGCCACGTCCAGACTGGCCTCCAGGGTCGAGACCGCGACGTACTTGGCGACCGAACCAAAACCCGGACAGCAGTCGGTCACGGCCAGGTCGTTGTCGATGGTCTTGGGAACGCCGATCACCGCCAGCTCGTAGTCCAACTCGCCCGCCACCTGGGAAATCTTCAGCGAGGTGTCGGCCGAATCGTTGCCGCCGTTGTAGAGCAGCCAGCGCACCTCATGGGCGCGGCAGACCTCGACCAGCCGCTGGTAGCGCGCTCGATCGGCTTCCAGCGACTTGAGCTTGAAGCGGCACGAGCCGAAAGCGCCGCCCGGTGTCTGCCGCAATGCCTTGATCGCGCGCCAATCCTCCTCGTAGGTGTCGATCAGCTCTTCCTTCAACACGCCGATGATGCCGTTGCGTGCCGCCAACACCCGCCCTATCCGGCCCCGATGCTTGCGGGCGGTATCGATCACCGCCGCCGCGGTGGTGTTGATCACGGCAGTGACACCTCCGGACTGGGCATACAACAGGTTTCCTGCACTCATCTGGCGCCTTCCTCGGTAGTTCGCAGCGATTGTCCAATGCACCGTCCAGAGACCGCCCAAACCGCGTCGCAACGGGCTCCGTGGAACACGCCCCGGACGGTTTGACTTCGGCTCGGGGTCCGGCTAGCGTAGCCGCTCTTTTGCCTCTTCACCATGCGATGTGGTCCATGGCCCTGCCTGTGGCCGTGGTTTACAAAAAGGATTTTCGACCATGCGAATCGTGATGCTGGGCGCTCCAGGCTCTGGCAAGGGAACCCAGGCTGCGCTGCTCAGGGACCGCCTCGAGGTTCCGCACATCTCCACCGGCGAGTTGCTTCGCGCTGCGGTCCGCGCCGGTACGCCGCTGGGCCAGCAGGCACAAGTGGTGATGGAGCGCGGCGAACTGGTCTCGGACGAGATCGTGCTGGGCATGCTGGAGGAGCGTTTCGGCCTGCCCGACGTGGCCAAGGGCTTCATCCTGGACGGCTATCCGCGCAACCGGGCCCAGGCCGAGGCCCTCGACGAGTTGCTGGCTCGCCTTCAGCAACCGGTGGACAAGGCGGTCCAGCTGGACGTCGACGAAGCCGCCATCCTGAAGCGGATCAGTCTGCGCGGTGCGGCGGAAGGCCGCGCCGACGACAATCCTGACAGCGTGCGCACGCGCCTGCAGGTCTATCGTGAACAGACCGCGCCGGTGATCGAGCATTTCGAGCGCCAGGGCAAGCTGGCCCGGGTCGAGGGTGAAGGCAGCATCGAAGAGATCGCCGAGCGGCTGGTGGCCTGCCTGCAGCAGCCATGACGCGCCTGCGGCCCCGCGCCCACGGGCCTGGCATGGCCTGAGCCGATGAACGAACCCGATCCGACGCCGGAGCCCCGGAAAGCTCCGCTGGGTTTGCTGGTGCAGATCCTGCGTCTGAAGGCCACACCAGCCGACCTGCCCGCCTCACCGGTGTTGCTGGTGCTGGTGCTCGCGCTCAACCTGCTGGTCTCACTCTACTATCTGAGTGTGATTCCGGTGCAGGATCCCCACGGGCGCTTCCTGTTCGGTTTCGCCTTTGGCCTGCTGCTGGTCTGGTCGCTGCTGCGCTTGTGGCGGCGCGAGGCGAGGTTTCTGCAGACCCAGATCGCGCTGTCGGGGACCGATGCGCTGCTGACCATCGCGCTGCTGCCGCTGACCCTGCTGCTGCAGCAGGCGGTCGCGGTCGATCCAGGCTCTGCCGAGGCGCAGTTTCTGAGCCTGGCGTGGATCGTCGTGCTGGTGTGGAATCTGGTCGTCAGCGGCCACATCCTGCGCTCGGCGCTGGAGTTGCCGCTGCTCGCCGGCGTGGCGCTCGCGCTGACGCTGTTCATCATCCAGATCTGGGTCGGCCAGTTCCTGTTCGGCGTCCCTGCCCCGCCGCCTGCAACGACATGAATGCATCTGACCGCGGCGTCCATATCCTCGGTATTTGCGGCACCTTCATGGGCGGCCTGGCCGCGTTGGGGCGCGAACTCGGATTGACGGTGAGCGGCAGCGACCAGAATGTCTACCCGCCGATGAGCACGCAGCTGCAAACCCTCGGGATCGAGCTGGAACAGGGCTGGCACGCCGACAGCCTCGGTCAGCCCGGCGACGAGATCCTGATCGGCAACGCGCTCTCGCGCGGTAACCCGGCGGTCGAGGCGGTGCTGGATCGCGGTCTGCCGTACCGCTCCGGCCCGCAGTGGCTGGCCGAGCAGGTCCTCGTCGGCCGCCGCACGCTCGCCGTCTGCGGCACCCACGGCAAGACCACGACGACCTCGATGCTCGCCTTCCTGCTCGATCGGCTCGGTTTCGCGCCCGGCTTCCTGATCGGTGGGGTGGCGCAGGATTTCCCCAGCTCGGCCCGGCTCGGCAGCGGCGAGTGCTTCGTGATCGAGGGCGACGAGTACGACAGCGCCTTCTTCGACAAGCGCTCCAAGTTCATCCACTACCGTCCGCAGGTCGCGATCCTGAATAACCTGGAGTTCGATCACGCCGACATCTTCGACGATCTGGCGGCGATCGAGCGGCAATTCCATCACCTGGTGCGGACCGTCCCCGGCTCCGGCCGAATCATCGCCAAAGCCGGCGACGAGGCCCTGGAGCGGGTCCTGGCCAAGGGCTGCTGGTCCGCGGTGGAGCGTTTCAGCGCTGATTCCGGCATATCCGCTGACTGGCGTGGCGAATGCGCCGACGACGGCGCCAGCTTCCGCCTTTACCAGCACGAGCGTCTGCTCGGCGAAGTAACCTGGGCCATGCGCGGCCGCCACAACGTCGCCAACGCGGTCGCCGCAATCGCCGCCGCCAGCGCCGTCGGCGCCGATCCGGCCCGGGCGCTGGCCGTGCTGGCGGACTTCGGCGGCGTCCGGCGACGGCTCGAACGCATTGGCGAGGCCGGTGGGATCGAAATCCTTGAAGACTTCGCCCATCACCCCACCGCGATCGAGATGACCCTGGCCGCCGCCCGTGCCGATGCGCCAGGTCGACGCGTACTGGTGGCGCTGGAACCGCGCAGCAACTCGATGCGCAGCGGCGTCCACCGGGACGGCCTGGCCCCGGCGCTGGCGCTGGCCGACGCGGTCTGGGTCATCGAGCGCGCCAATCTCCCCTGGGACGCCGCCGGCGCTCTCGCCCCTCTGGGCAAGCGCGCCCACACCGTCCCCAATGTCGAGCAACTGCTCGACCAGTTGCTCGCCGGCTGCGAATCCGGCGACCGCATCGTGTTCATGAGCAACGGCAGCTTCGACGACGCGCCGAGGCGACTGCTGGCGCGCCTGCGCGAGGGCTGAGGGTGTACGGCCGGGATCAGGGAAGAGCAAGCGTCCAATTCCCTGCCATATGCCCGGTGAAGGCTCCGGCTCTTCGCTGTGGCTTTGCTGACCCCTCAGCCCTCAGCCCTGCTCTCGATCCCGGCCCTCAGCCCTGGCTCCCCGTTACTTGCGGCCGACGCCAATTCGACACACACGCGTTACCCTTGTGCGCTTTGATCTCTGGGGAGGCGCAAGCATGCGCAAGTGGTTGAAGCGTCTGGGTCTGTTGATCGGTGCCCTGCTGCTGGCCGGCATCGCGCTGGCCTTGCACACGATCTATGCCACGCCGCTGAAGGCGAGCTGGTTCTACGACCGTGTCTTTCTGGAGTTCGCGCTGGACAGTCCGGAAATGCTGACCGGCCTGGGGATGCTGCGTCCGCTCGGTCTGCGTTGGTATGACGCCGAGTGGAGCGACAGCTCACCAGCACAGGATCAGAAACTGATCGACAAGCTGAAGGCTGATCTGGTCACGCTCAGAAAGTACGATCGCAGCCAGATGACCGGTCAGGAGGCGCTGAGTTACGACATTCTCGAGTATTTCCTCGACGTCCAGGCGCGGGGTGAGCGCTGGCAGTTGCACAACTTCCCGGTCAACCAGTTGTTTGGCGTGCAGAGCAATGTGCCGACTTTCCTCGCCACCCAGCACCGGATCGAAGACCGCACCGACTTCGACAACTACCTGGCCCGGGTCGACAAGTTGCCGGCCAAGTTCGCCGAAGTGCTGGAGAGCCTCAAGCTGCGCGAGGAAGCCGGCGTACTGCCGCCGCGCTTCGCGGTCGAGAAGGTGCTGGTCGAGATGCGCGGCTTCATCGCCCAGCCGGCCACCGAGAACATCATCTACAGCTCGGTGGTCGAGCGGCTGGACAGGTTGCCGGCCGATGAGCGCTGCTGTATTGACTCGCTGCCGGAACTGGCCCGGCTGGTCGAGACTCGTGCCTATCCCGCCTATCAGAGCCTGATCGACTACTTCGAGTATCTGGACACCCTGGAATTGAGCAATGACGGCGTCTGGCGCTTGCCCGATGGCGAGGCCTACTACGCCTGGGAGATCGAATCCAATACCACCACCACGATGAGTGCCGACGAGATCCACCGGATCGGCCTGGCCGAGGTGAGCCGTATCGAGGCCGAAATGGACGCCATCCTGGTCAATCAGGGTCTGGTCGATGGAACCATCGGTGAGCGCGTGCAGCAACTGGCCAAGCGCCCCGACCAGCTCTATCCGGACAGCGACGAGGGCCGCGCGCAGATCCTGGCCGATTACGAGGCGATCTACGCCGACATCGACCCCAAGATCGACGCCTGGTTCGAGACCCGCCCGAAGGCGGCCATGGAAGTGCAGCGCATCCCGGAATTCAAGGAAGCGACCTCGGCCGGCGCCTATTACAACCCGCCCAGCATGGACGGTAGCCGACCGGGCATCTTCTACGCCAACCTGCGCGACGTCAGCGAGATCCCGCGCTTCGGCATGCGCACGCTGGCCTTCCACGAGGGTGTTCCGGGCCATCATTTCCAGATCGCGCTGGCTCGCGAGCTCGAAGGCCTGCCAATCTTCCGTACGATGATCCCGTTCACCGCCTATTCCGAGGGCTGGGCGCTCTACGCCGAGTATCTCGCCCACGAGGCCGGTTTCCATCCGGACGAACTGAGTGAACTGGGTCGATTGCAGGCTGAAATGTTCCGTGCCGTGCGACTGGTGGTCGACACCGGCATGCATGCCAAACGCTGGAGCCGCGAGCAGGCGATCGACTACATGCGCGCCAGGACAGGCATGGGCGAGAATGAAGTCGAGGCCGAGATCGAGCGCTATCTGGTCAATCCAGCCCAGGCGCTGGCCTACAAGATCGGCATGCTGAAGATCCAGCAACTGCGTCAGCGAGCCGAACAGCAATTGGGCGAGCGTTTCGACATCCGTGGCTTTCATCGCGTGGTGCTGTTGAACGGCGCGATGCCGATGACTCTGCTCGAGCGTGAGGTCGATGCCTGGATCGCGGCGACCCAGGCTGGCGGGGCCTGAGTTCGGGCTTTCCGGGTCGCTGGTCGTGACGGAGCTCGGGGGCCGACGTTTCACCAGTTGGACGCGCCCCCATGTGCCGCATCACACATCCGCGCGGCCGGGCGAAGTAGACTCGAACCGCTCCGAATCGGCAGGGATAGTGCGATGCGCACAGCAACACCTTCCATCGCCCTGACGCTTTGCGCTCTGGGCTGCCTCACCGCCCACGCCAGCACCGACTTCGAAGTGGGCCCGAGGACACTTGATCCCATGGGGGTCGCGAGCGACGCGCTCGGCTTCAGCATCGCCGCCTTTCCGCTCGGCGGCGGCGGTGCGATTGCCGCCGCAGGCACGGTCGGCGGTTACGTCGCGCTGGCCCGTCTGCCCCTTTCCGCCAACGCCTTCACCATCGAACAACGGTTGCAGTCGGGCCTGGCCAATGACAGCTTCGGGTTGAGCGTCGCGCTGGGCGGGCCAGACGGTGATCTGCTGGCCGTCGGAGCGCCGGCCGACGACAGCTTTGGCGAGAACACCGGCCGCGTCTATCTGTATCGCCGGTCCAGCCCCGGTGACCTCTATGCCCTGCTGACGGCGATCGACCCACCCGTGCCGGCCGCGACGGCCAACTACGGCACCTCGGTGGCGCTGGCAGCGGACGGCCAGACCCTGGTCGTCGGCGAGCCGAAAGCGGTGCGAATGGCGCAGGAGGTGGGCGCGGTACATGTCTACCCCATCACCGGCAGCGTGGTCGGCGCAGCGCAAAGCTTTATCGGCGACGTGGGTGTCGGCGCGCGCTTCGGCCAGGCGGTAGCGATCGACGGCAACCGCATCGCCGTCGGTGCGCCATTGGCTGATGACGCCTTGATGGTGGAAGACACCGGTGCCCTGCGCGTCTTGACGCTTGGCGGCGGCGTGCCGCTGGCCGATGGTGCGCCGCTGTTCGCCGCCGAGCGCGGCAGCGAAGACCGGCTGGGATTATCGGTGGCGATCGAAGGCGACGTGCTGGTCGGTGGCGCCGGCAATGACAACAAGGCCGCGGGCACCAATGCCGGCTCCGCCAATGTGTTTCGCCGCACGGCCAGCTGGCAGGAAGAGGCCAAGCTGCGCTCCAGCGAGGCTCAGCCCAATGAACGCTTCGGTCAGGCGGTCGATATCCGTGACGACCAGATCCTGGTCGGTGCCTACTGCCTCAATGCGGGAGGCTGCGATGGCGCTGGCGCGGTCTATGTTTTCCAGTTCGACGGCGCCAACTGGGTCAGCAAGCAACAACTTGTCGCACCGGACGCTGGCAGCTTCGGTCACGCCGTGAGTTTTGCCGACGAGGGCCGAATCGCCATCGGCGCCTTCAGCAGCGACGGGCCCTTCGCAGATCAGGGCGCGATCTACGCCGCCGGACCGCCGGATGTGGTGTTTTCGGACGGGTTCGAGTAGGTCCACACGCGATCGGAGCGGGCCAGTTCAGCCCATCCCCGCCGCGGTCCGCCAACGCGCTCGCCGCAGCTCCATGACCAGGCAATGATCGTCGCCAAAATGGCGCTCCTCAATCGCCTCGAAGCCAAGCCGGGCGTAGAAGCGCTGCGCCCGCCTGTTGCTCAGCAGCGGGTCGATCAGAATGGCCCGCACCGAGGAATCAGCAAAACAGCGGGCGATTGCCAGGTGCATCATCTGCGTCCCGAGACCCTGCCCCAGCGCGTCGGCTTCGCCGATCCAGATATCGATCGCCCGCAGATCCGGCGCCACTTCGCCCCAATAGTGCGATTCCTCCAGCGCCGGGTCGATGATCTGGACGAAGCCGATCGGACGGCCATCGACTTTGGCCAGCAGTTGTTCCCGCCATGACGGATTCTGCGCCAGCTCGGTCTCCCATTCCCAGTCGTCGTTGGGATCGGATTCGAGCACGTGCGGCTCATCATCCCAGCGCCGCAGCAAGGGAGCGTCGGCGACCGTGGCGGGACGCAGGGTGACGGTATTCATCGGCTGATCTTCCGTTTGCGCTGTGCGGGGCGCCGGAAAGCCGTCCATGCTGCAGTCGCCAGCTCACCCAGTCGCATCAGCAGAACCAACAGCACACCCCCGCCGATCACTGACCACCACCATTGCGCTAGCCAGCCACGCAATGCGCTTTCCTCAGGCAGCACCAGCATCATGCCGACGGCACCGACCGCCGTCAGCAGGACCATCGCCTGCAGCCAGCGCACGGTCGGATGCTTGCTGCTGAAAAGCCATTCAATCAGTGCCTGAAACAACCCCTCTTCCAGTTCGCGCCGCATACCGAGCTCTCCATTGGAACATTCGCCATTGATGCGCTTGGCGGCGATCACCTCGGGGTCCACGCCGCCCCATCCTTGTCAGCTCGATAGCTGCCTGGCAGACCTCACGTCTTTCCTGGCCAAGAGCCATGTCGTCGCCGTCGATTCCGATTCCGATTCCGAATTGGCATCACCGATCCCCCTCGCTGCATCAGGTTGAATCGCATCTCAATGCGCCGGGTGCGATTCAAACTGATGCAGGCGAGGCTCTCGCGACCAGCACGGTCGGGAGTCGCG
>DAIMJK010000067.1:0-13055 GCA_036722245.1 Lysobacterales bacterium | reverse complement strand
CGGCGACCGTCGATGGCGACGATGCGGTCGCCGCTGCGCACATCAGCCGCTTGCGCGGGCCCTTCGGGCGTGACGGCGACAATACGCGCGCCGGGCTCACCGTCGGCGCTGCGTCCCAGCACCACGCCAATGACCGGACGCTCGTTGCCGTGCCACTGCCAGCGATGCTGGAACTCATCGCTTCCGAGCCGGCTCGACAGCTCGGCGACCTCGCGCGAGGCTTCGGCGAGCGAGTTGCGCGCCTCGGCCAGGCGTTCGCGCAGGGCCGCCTCGTCCTCATCGGCGGCCTGCAACGGCGCGGCCAGCAAGCCCAGCGCCAATACCCACACTCGATACCTGATCGTCATGCCCATTCTCCTGCGATTCAATCCACCTGCACCCAATCGACCCGGCCCAGCGGCAACGGGTCCTGGGCCTGTTCGTTCAAGCCAGCGAGCAGCGCAACCCGACGGGTCCACAGACTGCGCGCCTGCTCTGGCGTCGGCTCGCTCGCCAACGCCCGATCCACTTCGCCCAGCGCCGCGGACATGGCCGCTTCCGTCCATGCCAGCTGATCGTCGTAGATGGTGCTGTCAGCACGCTGAGCAGCCAGTTGTGTCTCCAGCCTGGCGCTGACCTGCTGCAGCCGCGCGATGTGCTGCTCAATCCCGGAACCGGCGGTGCTTGCACTTGAGTCGGGGGCCGCCCGACCGCCAGTTTCGGGATCGTTGATGGCGCCGAACCACAGGAACAGCGCCGCGCTGCAGGCTGCTAGCGCCAGCGCCGCGGTCGGTGCCAGGCTGACCGACCAGCGCGCTCGCCATCGGCTCAAGCCGGCCCGCGGCCGCTCATGCGCGTCCAGACTGTGCTGCAGACGCTGCCAGATTCGATCCGGTGCGGCTCGCTGCGGTAGCGCGGCCAGCGCGCGTGTCAGCGCCGCTTCGGCCTGCCGGTCGCTCATCGTCGATCCTCCGTTTCGATCATCAGTTCGCGCAGGCGCGCCAGGCTGCGCGAGACCTGCGACTTGGAAAAGCTTGTGGAGCGGTCGAACAACTCGCCGATGTCTTCGTGGCCATAGCCTTCGACCAGGTGCAACCACAGGACCGTGCGCGACAGTTTGGGCAGCCGCGCCAGGGCGCGCTCGAGCTCCCATTGTTCGGCCGACAGGACCGGCTCGGCGCTGATCGACAAGGCATCATCGATGCTGGCTGCTTCGGGCGGCGCGCTGCGCACGCGACGGATTGCTTCGCGCACGGTGATCTTGCGCAACCACAGTCCGAAGGGTGCATCGCCGCGAAAGCCGGTCAGACCCTTGAGCGCGGCGAGAAAAGCGTCATGGACCACTTCCTCGGCTTCGGCCGAGCAGCCCAGCGTGCGCAGCGCCAGATAGTACATGGCGTCTGCGAAGTGGCTGTAGAGCTGGCCCTGGGCGGCGCGATCGCCGTGCCGGGCGGCATCGAGCAACGGCCGCTCGATGACGCAGGCAAAGCCGCTGCCGCCGCTCATCGCCCTGCTCGCCACATCACCGTCACCCATGCCAGCCGCCTGAACATCGCAATCATGGGCTGTAAGGAGTTCAACAGGGGCGAGAAGGTCGCAAAAAAAAGCCCGGGCGTTTGCCCGGGCCTGGTCGCTCACGCTGTGGGAATACTCAGAAGCCGTAGCTGAGTCCGAAAATCACCCGATTGCCGGCATTGTCACCGAAGATGTTCTTCGCATCCGAGTCGGTATTGATGTAGGCAAACGACGCGCTGACGTAACCGAACTCGCGCGACACCCCGATGCTGTAGTCGGTGTAGCTGTCGCCCACGGCATCATCCAGATCATAGTGGCCCAGGCTCAAGTCCAGGCTCAGTTCCGCCCACGGCAGGCCATAACTGCCCGACACGCCGTAGTAGATTCCATCCTCGCTCGAAGCGAAGACATCGTTGGAGTAACCCAGAGTGAAGTCCACCAACTCCGCCAGACTCAGCACGCCGATAAACTCGTTGTAGTCGTAGTCCACGCCGCTGCTGGTGCCCGGATAGATGTAACGTACCAGTTGCAGATCGATGGCGACCGAGTCAGTGACGTCACCGGCCCAGCCGATGTAGGCGTTGAGCTCGATATCGGCACCATCGCCGGGCTCGAAGTCGACGTTGGAACCCCAACCACCAACGTAGAAGCCACCTTCGAAGCTGTAGTCCAGACCCAACTGCAAGGCGGGATCCTCGTTGGTCTGGGAGATGCCGCGATAGGCGTAGTCGGACACGAAGTCCAACGAACCACTGAAGCCATACTCGTCATCCGCTGCAAAGGCCGGAGCGGTGAGGGCCAATGCGAGCGCAGCCAAGAGCGCAGTTCGTTTCGGGATAAACATGGGATCGCTCCTTAAGATTTCGTAAAGATCGGGGCAGCCCGATTCTGAAACAAAGTTGCTGAGCAATCCAGCCCCCCGGCAGGAAAGTTCCAGTTGCAGGCTGCAGCTTGCGGTGCGCGGGCGAAAGAGCCCGCAGCCATTGGCCTCATCGCCGCATGAACGCCCCGAGGATGCTCGAACCGTGCTTGAGCAGATCAGCAGCGTCGACCTTGCCATCGCCATCGGCGTCAAGCAGGCTGGCCAGCACGCCGCCCTGGCCGGCGGCGACGCCAACCTCACGCGTCTGCTGGCCGAGTGCGCTGGCCAGGCCGTCGGCATCCAGGCCATCGCTGCGCGTCATCTTGCCCAGTGCGGCCATCACCATCGGCGCCAGCATCGCCATCAGTTGCGCGGCCTGACCGGCGTTGATGCCGGCCGCCTGGGCCACGCCCTGCTCGACTCTGGGCTGCCTGCTGCCCAACACATGGCCGAGGATGGCCGCGCCATTGGTCGCACGATCGCCGCCCGCCTGCGGCGCCGCGCCACCGCCACCCAGCATGCCGCCGAGCAACCCGCCCAGACCGCCACCGGCGCCTCCCTGACCCCCGAGCATCCCGGCCAGCGCACCAGCCGCACCGCCCTGGCCGCCAAGCATGCCCATCAGACGCGCCATCGGGTCGGCATCGGCATGATCGCGGACGACGGCGTGGTGGAGTGATTCGGCACCGCCTGGCTGGCTGGCGTTGCGTTGCAGCGCGCCCAACAATGCAGGCAAGGCTGCCTGCAGCGAGCGTTGCGCGGTTTCCGGATTCATACCCAGTTGGGAACCTAACTGGTTGACGGTTTGTGGGCCGAGGGCCGAGGCGAGCGCGTCCACTACATTCACCGATGTACTCCTTGGATGATTCCGACCGGGATGTCGGCCGAAAGGGGACGCTATCACGGGCGAAGTTGGGGGGGAACATGTGCGCTGAGGCCGTGACTTCGGTGCAAGGCGAACCGATACAGCGGTCGACGCCAGGCGTTCCAGGTTGGGAGTTGGGAGTTGGGAGTTGGGAGTTGGGAGTCGGGAGTCGGGAGTCGGGAGTTGGAGCAAAGGCAAGAGCTCCCCTCGGGGTCGGAATCGGAATCGGAATCGGCATGGGAAACGGAATCGGCATGGGAATCGGAATCGCAGTAACGGCAAGAGCGCGAGCGAAAGCCAGACTCAAGGCAACGAGCCAATCTTCATCACAGCGCAGCATCTCCTCCGGCCACAACAGCAAGTGCCAACCGCTCCAATCTGCGAACTCCCGACTCCCAACTTCCGACTCTGCCCTTCGTAGCCGCCTGCCACTCATTCGACGCCCACTCGCAGCAACTCGACGGTGCAAGCGGCGGCGAGCAGCTGCTACGCTTCGGCCCGATGCGACCAGCCGCCTCCCTGATCCTGTTCACGACCCTCGCCGGTGCCGGCTTCGGCGCCTTGCTCTGGCTCGGCCTGGAATTGCTGCAGGGTGCGCCGCCGACCCGACTCGATCTGGTCGTTGCCGTGTTCGCGGCAGTGCTGGGCCTGGCCGCCTCGGTGGCTCACCTGGGCAAGCCCTTGCGCGCCTGGCGGGCACTCACCCAGTGGCGCAGTTCGTGGTTGTCGCGGGAAGCCTGGGCGGCTGCGGCCTGTCTGCTGCTGGCGGTGTTGCTGGGTCTGGGCGTGCTCACGCCGGCACGGGCACTCGGACTGCCGCTGGCCCTGCTCGCCGGGGGCACCCTGTGGTGTACCGCAATGATCTATCACAGCCTGCCGCCGATCCCGGCCTGGCGGATTGCCAGTGTTCCGGCCATTTTCGTAACCCTCGGCTTGTATAGCGGCGGCTATCTGCTGCTCGCGCTCAATCCCGCTCGTGGCTACGAGTGGAGTGCCTTCTGCGCGGTGCTGGCCATGATCCCGGCAACCCAGAAACTCCGCTACTGGCGGATGGTCGACGAGATCAGCCTGCCCGACGCGCCGGCCGCGCTGGGACTGTCGTCAGGATCAAGGGTCGCCAGCTTCGAGGCACCCCACACCGGCACCAATTACCTGCTGCGCGAGTTCGTGTACCAGGTCGCGCGCCAGCATCGACGACGATTGCGCATGCTGTGCATGGCCACGGCCTTCGTCGCCGCGCCCACACTGGCGCTGCTGATCATCGTCTGGCCACACTGGCATGCGCCGCTGGCCTGGAGCGGCTGGCTGCTGCTGATGGGCGGCCTGATGATCGAGCGCTGGCTGTTCTTCGCTGAAGCCCGGCATGTGGTGGAGCGCTATTACCGGGCCGAGGACTCAGCTGCGCCGACCCTGTGACAGCTTGGCCAGACTCTCGCGCAGCTTCTGCCGATCGGCCTCACTGAGCTGGTCGAGCGAGCTGCCAGCCAGTTGCTGACTCAGCTGCTGCTGGGTCTGTTCGACCAGCCGGCGCTGATAGGCCGCCAGTTCGGCGGCCAGTTCGGTCTCGTCCTCGTCAGCATCGTC
Source organism: Lysobacterales bacterium (assembly GCA_036722245.1). Taxonomy (GTDB): domain Bacteria; phylum Pseudomonadota; class Gammaproteobacteria; order Xanthomonadales; family SZUA-5; genus JAWLAT01. Next base: position 8,250 of record DAIMJK010000067.1, on the reverse strand, counting down.
GGTGGCCGCTTCCGTACTCAGCCGCAGCAGGATTCGCGCTTCTTCCGGATCGGGCCAGGCCTCGACCACCGCGGCGGCGAAACGGGCACCCGAGCGCAGCCGCTCGATCAGGCGCAGCAACAGATCGACTCCGGGCTGCTCGAGACCGGCAAAGGGTACCGGGTCGGGGACGCCCTCGACCAGCGTGGGCCGCGCCAACAACACCGTGATCATCCCGCGCACCGGCGTGCGCTGGACCTTGCGCGCCTGCCCCAGCGGTGGGCGACGGGTCGGCGCTGGTGTTCGCGACTCGCTGCCGGACGCGGCCGCCAGTCGGCGTACGCCGGTCCGTTGCTGCAGTTCATCGGCCATCAGATCACGGAAGGAGCTGTCCGGGATCTGCTCGATCAGGGGCCGTGCCCGATCGGCCAGCAGGGCGCGGCCATCGATGGTATCCAGCCGCAGCTTCGCGCCCAGGGTATCGAACAGATACTGGCTCAGCGGTGTGGCCGTCGCCAGCCGTGCCTCAAAGGCTTCCGGGCCGTCGGCGCGGACCATGCTGTCCGGATCCTCGCCATCGGGCAGGAACAGGAACTGCGCCTGGCGGCCCTCGGTCAGCCGAGGCAGCACCGACTCCAGCGCCCGCCAGGCGGCTTCGCGTCCAGCGCGGTCACCGTCGAAGCAGAACACTACCTCAGGGGCCTGCCGGAACAGCATTTCGGCATGGCTGCGGGTGGTCGCGGTGCCGAGCGTGGCGACCGACTCCTCGAAGCCCTGCTGTGCCAGCGCGATCACGTCCATGTAGCCTTCGACCACGATCAGCCGGCTCACACCGCCCTTGCGCTGGCGCGCCTGATACAGCCCGTAAAGCACTTCGCCCTTGTGGAACAGCCGCGTCTCGGGCGAGTTCAGGTACTTGGGCTGCTGCTCGGCGCTGAGCACGCGACCGCCGAAGGCGATCACCCGGCCGCGCCGATCGTGGATCGGAAACATCAACCGGTCGCGAAACTTGTCGTAGCTGCCCCTGCCGGCCTGTCCCTGGCTGCTCAGTCCGGCATCGGCCAGCAGCCGCTGACGCTGGGCGGTACTGCCCAGTCGCTTGTGCAGCGCGTCCCAGCCGGCGGGCGCGTAGCCCAATCCGAAACGCTCGACGATTTCCGCGCTCAGACCACGCTGTTCGATGTAGGCCTTGGCCGGCGCGGCGTAGCTGAGCTGCTGGCGATAGAAGCTGGCCGCTTCGGCAACGATCGCGTAAAGCTCGTCAAGACCTTCCTCGCGGCCTTTCGCACCGGCCGGCACCGTCATGCCGAGCTGACCGGCGAGGGTCTCGATCGCATCGACGAACTCCAGTCCGTCGTATTGCATCAGGAACCCCAGCGCGCTGCCGTGCGCGCCGCAGCCAAAGCAGTGGTAGAACTGTTTGGAAGGCGACACCGTGAATGACGGCGAGCGCTCGTCGTGGAAGGGGCAGCGCGCCTGGTACTCCTTGCCGGCTCGCTTGAGCGCGATGCGCTGGCCGATCAGGTCGACGATATCGACCCGCGCCAGCACATCATCAATGAAAGCCTGAGGTATCCGCCCGGACATCCGCGCTGCGCCCAAAACTGCATGCTATCTCGCCAGAGGCAGACGCGTCTGGTTCAGCGGTCGCTTCGCCGATGGCCAGGATCGGGCTGTGACAACAGCTGACGCCAGTCAGGCACGCTGGCGCCGGACAGTGAACCGGAGCCGCAAAGCGCTACCAGTCGATACTCATCCGGATGACGCGGGTGTAGCGCCCGGACTCATCGGCCGCGACGACGCAATTGAAGGTCTGGGCCGACTCCTGATCGGTGCCGCGGCGATAGGTCACTACAGAATTGACCTGAATATTGCCATCCTCCAGCGCCTCGGCATTCTTGAGCATGTCGCGCTCGTCGATCTCGCCCATCTTGCCTTCGATCTTGCCCATCACCTCGGCCTTGCAAGCGGCCACCGCATCCTGGTTGCCGGCATTGCCGCAGGCGGTCAGAAGCAGACCCGAAAGCGTCATTATCAGCCCGGCTTGGTAACAGCGGATTCCATGTTTCACAATGGTTTACCCCAGCTTCCTGTAGCTGTTCCTCAAGTATATGCCGCGATGCCCGGTGTGACCAGCGTCGCGTTTGTGTGCTCGGCAACTGTGTGGTACCGGGCCCGGCAGCCATGTTACGCCGAATCCCCCGGGACGATGCTGGCCCGCCTAGTAGACCGGAAAAGCCGGATCCACCTCGCGCGCCCACGCATCGACGCCACCGGTTATGTTGTAGATGGTGCGGAAGCCCTGCTCGCGGAAGTGTTCCGCAGCCTGGCGCGAGGAAATGCCGTGGTGGCAGACGAAGGCCAGCGGCGTCGACCGATCGAGCGCGCGCAACTCCTCCATCGCGGCGGCATCCAGCGGTCGGGCCAGCACGAAGGGATAGCGTTGCTGGTCTTCCGGCGGCCTGACGTCGAACAGCAGCGGCGCGCTCTGCCGTGCCGCCAGGTCGGAGAGCTCGCGCACCGACATATCACCCACCGGAGCCGGTGCGTTCGGATTGCGGATTGCCAGGCCGCTGCCCTGCAGGCCATCGACCCAGTCGATCTGCAAACCATCGGCGCGGCGCGCACTGGCCAGATCCAGATGGATCCGGATGCCGGCTGCCTCACTGACGATTTCGCTGCCATCGGCAGGCTTGAGAAAGAACTGCGCCTGCCAGCGCGGATCGATCTTCAGATGCAGGGCGAGGCCGGGATCGTCGGCGAGGCCGGCCCGGATCGCCTCGGCAGCCGACTGGCTGATATGGATGGTCGGTGTGATCCGCTCCGGCACGGGCAGACCAAACAAACCGTGCAACTCGCCGGAGTTGTACATGTTGTTGAGGATGTCGCTGCCACCAATGAGCTCGCCGTGCACATACAGTTGCGGGATCGTCGGCCACTGACCAAAGATCTTGATACCCTGCCGGATGGGCTCGTCGGCCAGCACATCGACGGTGTGATAGTCATCCAGCATCTGGTCAAGAATGCCGATCGCGGTGGCGGAAAAGCCGCAGCGCGGGGACTGCCGGTCGCCCTTCATGAACAACACCACCGGATTCTGTTCCAGCAGCGTGCGGATGCGGCTTTCGGTTTGTGTATCCAGGCTCATGATGGCTGTGGCCTCAAGTTGCTAAACCGGCAATGGTAGCTTGGCGTCTGTCGACGTGCGCTGAATCGGCGGGGTGCGATCAGAACGGTGCAGACGAGGCTCCCGGCGCCAGAGTTGGGAGTCGGGAGTGCGCATCGGCTGGAGGTTCGCTCTTGCTGTTCTTGCCGTGCTGTTCTTGCCGCACTTGCAGTTTTCGGTGTCGATGCCTGCAACTGCCTGACGAGCACGATGGCTGCTGCCGTTGCTCATGCTATCGCCTTTGCCTTTGCCTTTGCCCTTAATCCTACTCCCGACTCCCAACTCCCGACCCCCGACTTCAAGCCAGTGATCCCGTTGCTGCAGCAGGATGACTCGTTGCGCTCCATCGCCAACTTGTCACAACCACAAAGCCCTTCCACGCTAAGCTCGCCCTCATCCCGACTCAAGGATGCCCGCACATGCGCACCACCGCCACGCCCATTCGTCTTGCCTTGCTGCTGTTGCTGACCGCCCTAGGCGGTTGCGCGACCCGGCCGGTCAGCCTGCCAGCGGCCGAGCCGGTCGTCGCACCGGTCGCCGAGGAAAACCTCAATGCGGTGCTGTGGTTCCAGACCTCGGCCGAGTACGAGGCCCTGCTGCTGCAGGTCTTTGCCGATGCGACCGATGCCCTGAGCGTGGCGCTGGCCGACCCGAACTGGAGCGCAGCGCCCGAGCAGTTGCTGCCCCCGGCGGGATTGCGACCGGCCGTGGTGGTCGACCTGGACGAGACCTTCCTGGACAACAGCGCCTATCAGGCCCGCTTGCTGCGCGACGGTGGTCGCTTCGACGACGCCAGCTGGAACGCCTGGTGCGAAGAACGGCGAGCCACGGCAGTCCCCGGCGCGCTGCAATTCGCGCTGGCCGCGGCGGAACTCGGCATCGAGTTGTTCTATGTCAGCAACCGCGACGTCAGCCAGCAGCAATCGACCATCGACAACCTGCGTGCCCTGGGCTTCCCCAATGCCGACCCGGAGCACATGTACCTGCGTGACCGCGAGCGCGGCTGGGGGGAGAAGGGCCCGCGTCGGATCGAGATCCTGCGCACCCATCGCATCTTGCTGATGGTCGGCGACAACCTGGGTGATTTCAGCGACGAGTACAAGGGCACACCGGCACAGCGGCAAGCCCTCCTGCAGGCCTACCTGCCATGGTGGGGCGAGCGCTGGTTCATGCTGCCCAATCCGATGTACGGATCGTGGGAGCAGGCGCTGATCGACTACGACTACAGCCTCGATCCTGCGACCCAGCGCGAACGCAAGGGCGCGGCGTTGCGGATGGATTGATCGGGCGAGAGCGGTTGGCCCTGGATACACGTGAAACCGTGCCGGAATGGAAAGTCGGGAGTCGGGAGCAAATCCAGAACAAAAGCCGAGCGAACGCATCGCGTGAACCGGCGCACCAAGCGGTCCCGGTGCTGGGCTTACACTGGCGCCATCCAAAGCCAGACTGGATGTTCGCGATGACTCATCGATCGATGCCGGCCCATCCGCTCATGCTGCTGCTGGCGGGCCTGTGGCTATACCCGACGGTGTTGTACGGCGGCGGCTTCGACTGCAGCACTCCACCCACCCCGACCCAGAGCGCGCCGCTGGTGCTCGGCAACGGCTCGGCCGGCAGCGTCAGCCGGGTCCAGCTGCAACAGGCACTGGATACGGCGAGCCAGATCCGACTCAACATCGGCGGCTCCACCCTGCTGCTGGACCAACCGCTGCAACTGACTCGCGCGGTGCATCTGGACGGTGGCGGCGCGAGCCTGTCCGGCAATCAACTGGTGCGGGTGATGGAGATCAGCAACCCGGCACTGAGTCCCGAGTTCACGATCACGCTGCAGAACCTGCGCCTGATCAATGGCGACGCGCGTTCGGCCAGTGGCGATGAGTTCGCGCGCTCGGGCGGGGCGATCCTCAACGATCACGGCGGCGAACCCTGGCGAGCGGTGCGGCTGCGCGTCTTCGATGTGGAGTTCGTTGGCAACCGCGCCATCGAGACCGCCCAGGATGGCGGTGGCGGCGCGGTGTATCTGATCGGCCATCGCGAATTCACCTGCGTGCGCTGCCTGTTCGACGCCAATCAGGGCAGCAACGGCGGCGGCTTCTATGGCCTGGGCACGCAATCGATGGCCTTTCATGACAGCGTTTTCAGCAACAACCTGGCCAGCGGCGACGGCGGCAATCCGGGCAGCGGCGGCAATGGCGGCGCGCTGGCCGTGGACGGTGAGACGCGTGAGCTGAACCTGTGCCGCACCGATCTGATCGGCAACCAGAACAATGCCTTCGGCGCCGGCCTTTTCACCGTCGCCTACGACCAGAGCAGCGTCACCCGGATCTGGCAGAGTACGCTGGCCTTCAACGTCCAGAACGGCAACGACCAGCACACCGGCGGTGCCTATATCCAGGGCGGGCCGGTGTCGATCCGAGACAGCACGTTCCGCGCCAATCAGGCCCGTGGCTTCGGCGGACTGGCGCTGTTTGACCACCAGACAGGTGCGGGGCTGATCCGCATCGGCGGCGAGCTCGTCAACAGTACTTTCGAGGCCAATCTGGCTCGCGACGGTCTGGGCGGCGCGATGAACCTGCAGGGCACAGATCCGCTACTGCTGCAGAACCTGACCATCGCCAACAATCGGGCCGACTGCGCGGTGTGCTTCGCCGGCGGCATCGCCAATCCGGCCAATGCACCGATCACGCTGCGCAACACGATCTTCCTGAACAACACCGGCGGCAATGCCTTCAACCCGTGGGCCATGCTCAACCCGGTCGCCAATGGCGGTAACAACCTGCAGTGGCCACAGGAACGGCCAGACAGTTTCGGTCAGATGGAACTGCCGGTCAGTCCGGGCAGCCAGTTCGCCGATGCGCAACTGCTGCCCATGGCCGACAATGGCGGCCCGACTTCAACGATGGCGCTGCCAGCCGATTCGCCGGCGATCGATGCCGGCTCGGCCACCGGCGCGCCGCCCACCGATCAGCGCGGATTGCCGCGCTTTGGGCCGGTCGATATTGGTGCCTATGAACTGCAGGACGCGTCGGTACTGTTTGCCGATGGCTTTGAGTGAGACAGCGCCCGCCTCAGGCACCCGGCCGGAAGTGATCGACGAAGATCTGGTCGTGTATGGTCGACCCTGCGGTCGGGTCGAACTCGATCGCGCCGATATCCACCACGGGTGCATCGCCCAGTCCGGTGTCGGGTGTCCCCGGATCATCGATCCGACGCAGGTTGCCGAGCAGATCGAGCGTCACGTCAGCCGGCAAGGCGGCATTGCTGCCAGCGTCGATGGCCGGTGATCCCGCCAGCGGGCTGTAGTCTGCCGCCGCATCCAGCAACGGGTCAGCGGCCAGCACGTTCCCTGCCCCCAGACTGGCCGCGAAGGGCTCCACGTCGTACAGCGAGTAGCTCACGGCCACCTGTCCGTTGCCGCCAACGGAGACCTCATGACCGCTGATGATGCTGTTGCTGATGTTCGCAAAGCTGTTGTACGACGTGTAAATGCCGAAGAATCCGCCGTTGTCCACGATGGTGTTGTTGGTCAGGCTGGGGCTGGCGTTGTTGAGCAGGACGCCGCCGGTGCTGCAGCGGCAGTGGGCGTCGTTGCCCGCGATGAGGTTGTTGACGATCAGCATGCCGTCGCTGCCGGCGACATACAGCCCGGAACCGAAGGAGGCCACGTTGTCGAGCATGCGATTGCCCTGAATGCGGCCAACACTGGAAGCGACATAGACCGCGCCACCGCCAGTGGTGTGGAAAATCCAGGACCCGTGTTCGCCCTGCTCGGCGGAACCATTGGACACGAAATCGTTGTCCAGCAGTTGCAGATCGGTGTTGCCCACATACAGCGCACCACCCAGCGATTGGCCCAGGTTGCCTTCAAAGCGAGACTCCGTGATCTGCGCCACCGTGCCCCAGTTCAGGTTCATCGCACCGCCGGAGGAGCTGGAGCGATTGGCGATGAACTCGCTGCGTTCGACCGTCAGCGTGCCGCCCTCGGTGGCGATGGCCCCGCCGAAGACCGCGGCGTTGTCGCTCAGCACACTGTCGCGCAGCACCAGATCGCCGTCGACCACCAGGATCGCTCCGCCCTGGCCGCCGATGTTGGCCTCGATCACCGACGCCTCGATAGTCGCTCCGCCCTGATCAACCAGGATGCCGCCGCCCGGACCCGCGGAGAGTGACCCGATCTCACCGTAACCGCCCGTTACAGTGAAGCCGCGCAGCACGGCTGCGACGGTCTGGGCACCGGCAAGGCTGACCACATAGCCAAGGACGCCTTGACCGTCGATTACCGTCTGAGCGGCGCCTGCCGTCGATTCGACGACGATGTTCTTGCCCAGGAAGTCGATCTGTTCCGGGTAGATGCCCGGATCCACCAATACCCGGTCGCCGGTCTGAGCCGCGTCGATCGCAGCCTGAATAGTAGCCTCGTCCTGTGGAACACGAATGTCCGCGGCCAGCAGCGGCAGTGTGCCGAGCATAAGAAAGCACAACGCAGTTTGCAGATCGCGGCGTGACATGCCGAGTCTCCCCCGGGAATCCTCTAGGTCGAGCTAAAGGATCGCGTCACGTGTGCCAAGGAAATGTCGAAGTTTGATGACAGGATGTGTAGCCCCCGCCTGGGCTCCCCGCTTCCCATCGCTGCATCAGTCTTGAATCGCACCTCCGACTCCGGACTTCCTTTCCCGCCAATGCGCTACTCTCACAAGTCCGCCGCCACCTCTATCCGCCCATGCGCTTTGCCGGTACCGACCGCTATATCGCCGATCCCGACCTGATGCTGGCGGTGAATGCCGCAATCACGCTGTCCCGTCCGCTGCTGGTCAAGGGCGAGCCGGGCACCGGCAAGACCCAATTGGCCGAGGAAGTAGCCCGTGCGCTTGGCGCGCCGCTGATCGAATGGCATATCAAGAGCAGCACCAAGGCGCAGCAGGGGCTGTACGAATACGACGCGGTGGCGCGGCTGCGCGACGCCCAGCTGGGCGATCCGGGTGCAGCCGAGATCGGGCGCTACATTCGCCCGGGCAAGTTGTGGGATGCCTTCATTTGCGATCAGCGCGCGGTGCTGCTGATTGACGAGATCGACAAGGCCGACATCGAGTTCCCGAACGATCTGC
>DAIMJK010000066.1:0-13090 GCA_036722245.1 Lysobacterales bacterium | reverse complement strand
AGGCTCAAGTAATCGACGAACTGACTGAACACCAGCGCGCGGTGATGGTTGTCGCGCAGCTCCAGCAGCAACTCGACCAACTGGTCCAGCTTGGCGCTGCCGGTCTGCAGTTCGGGGGCGTACAGCTGCGGATGGCAGGCACCGCGGCGCAGGCGCATCAGCTCGGCCAGGATGCTGAAGCGGCGAGCGCCGGGAGGTGCTTCGCGATTCTGACTCAGCCGCTCCAGCGCCTGCAGCCGCATCGCCTGCTGCAGCTTCGCTTCGTCCTCGCCCGGCTCGATCCGCAAGGTGATCTCGGTGCGCGGCGGCAGTTCCTGCAGCACCTGAGCCTTGGTACGGCGCAGCACGAAACCGCTGATCAAATGGCGCAGCGCGGCGCGCGCGGCCGGGGCATCGTCGCCATTGCGCTCGATCGGGCCGGCGAAACGCGTGCTGAAGCCCTGTGCGCCGCCGAGCAGGCCGGGGTTGAGAAACTCCATCAGGCTCCACAGCTCGCCGAGATGATTCTCGATCGGCGTACCGGTCAGCGCCAGCCGAAAATCGGCCTGCAGCTCACACGCCGCCTTGGCGCGCTGGGTCGCGGCGTTCTTGATCGCCTGCGCCTCATCGAGGATCACGGTTGCGAAACGCCGACTGGCCAGCCGCTCGCTGTCCAGCGCCAGCAGCGTGTAGCTCAGCAGCAGCACATCGGACGGGCCCAGCGCCGCCAGTTGCGCCTCGCGATCGGCGCTTTGCTCGTAGCGATGCACAACCAGTTCCGGCGCGAAGCGACGCGCCTCGGCGGCCCAGTTGCCGAGCACCGAGGTCGGCGCGACGATCAGCGCCGGACCCTCGCCGGCGCGCGCGCACAGCAGCGCCAGACTCTGCACCGTCTTGCCCAGACCCATGTCGTCGGCCAGACAGGCGCCGGCGCCCCAGGCAGCCATCCGCATCAGCCAGACATAGCCATCGAGCTGGTAGTCGCGCAGCTCGGCCTGCAGGGTCCGCGGCAGCGCCGGCTGCAGCGAAAACGCGCTCGCTCGCTTGCCCAACTCCTTCAGCAAGGGCGGCGCCTGGCCCTGTTCGTCGTCGCCGAGTGCCGCTGCGAGCGCCGGTGCGGCGAGCTTGTGCAGCTTGACCTGACCGCGGCCGTCGGCAAGCGGAGCGAGCGCGGCCAGCTGCGCCCGCAGCTTGCTGTCGAGCAGCAACAAGCGGTCCGAATCCAGCGTCACGAAGCGACTTTCGCCGGCACGGATCAGGCCCAGCAGCCGATTGACCGCCAGCACGCTGCCGTCGGCCAGATTCAACCCGCCATCGACGCCGATCCAGTCCCGACCGCCCTTGACCTCGAGCTTCAGGGCGGTTCCACGCAACACCCGCTTGCCGCCGCCTCTGGGCCAGGCGACGATAGGCAGTGGGTCCATCTGCTCGATTCGGGCCAGCAGCTCGAGCGCCGCTTCCGGCGCCAGCAGCCATTCCCCACCGTCATCTTCCAGCGCTTCGACCGGCAATTCGAGCCGCTCCAGCAACTCGACCGCGGCGCTGCGCTCGGCGGGCAGGTCCCGCTCGGTCACGGTAGGTAGCGCGCCGACGCTGCCCAGGAGTTGCCGAGGCCCCTTCCCTGGAATCGCATAGGGGCCATGCTCGCGGCCCAGCGGTCGCACTCGGGCCTGCAGCAGCAGACTGCCGTCGGCCCACTCCAGCAGCAGGTGCGGCTGTGGCTGCGGTGCTACCGCGGTGGCGCCGGCATTGCCGTCCAGCGCCAGGTCGGCCCATGGCTGCAGACCCTCGGCGGCCTCGGTCAACCGTTGCAGAGCAGCGGCCGGGAGTGTCTGGGGCTTGTTGAGCAGACCGCGCAGCAGCTTCTGCTGGGCGTTCGGTTCGAAGCGAGACCAACGATTCTCGCGCTTGAGCCAGCTTACCGGGACCGCCGGGTCGAAGGGCGGATCGAAACTCAGCTTGACCTGGCCTTCGCCGCCACCACTGAGGGTGAGCTTCGGCCGCCCCTCGCAGATCTCGACCGCCTTGCCCGAGGCATCGTAGATTTCCCCATGGCCGATCAGGGCCTTCAGTGTGCGCGCGTCCGGTCGGCCGGTGGCCTCACCCAGATCCTCCCAGCGATGGCTGTTGGCATCGGTCAGCGCGGCCCGCAGTATCGCCGCCTCCTGACTCTCGCTCGGCCACAGCGCCAGCGCCGAGTTGAGGCTGCGGATCGTGCCCAGGTTCTTGCCGCGGCCCTCCTCGCCATTGCGCAACAGCGGTATGTGGCTGAAGCTCAAGTCAAAGTGGCCTGGGCCATAGTGCTTCAGCGGCCGCAACACGATCCGCAGCCGACCGCCGCTGGCCTTCTGTTGCCTGGCCACCGACTGGCCGGCCAGCGTCTCCAGCGCTTCCAGCGTGCGTTCCCAGTCGCTCTGTTTTTCACGCAGGTCAATGACGAAGCTGCGCTCGCCTTCGGCAATGCCGCGGCAACGCTCGACACTGGCCTGCAATTGTTCCGCCAACGCTGCCCAGCCGAGCGCGCGGGCGTGTTCGACGGCAACGTCGGCCTGCCGCAACTGACCGGTCGACGGCGTCAATCCGCGCCACCAGCCCAGCACCAGTTCCAACCAGCAACCCACCGGATCGGTCGGTTCGAGCTTTTGCAGCGGCAGATCCTGCCCATCCAGCCAGACCCGTGCCAACGCCGCCATCCGCTGATGGCGCTGGAAGTCAGCCGGGATCACCTTGCTGTAATCGAGTTTGGCCAGGCTGCGCAGGCGCCGCAGGCTGGCCGGGCGCTGATCGGCGATCAGCAGCAGCCAGTGCATCAGACCACTCAGGCCGGGCAGACAGCCCCACAGCAGCTTGTCCTTGCGCAGCGCCTTGATCGCGATCTCGAAGTTGTCCAGCCAGACGACATCGGCCCCCGCCAGGCACTTGTGGACACTTTCGGTGGCCAGCAACAACCAGTCGGGCATCTGTTCCGTTTCCTGCGGCGCCAGGCCAACCAGCAAACCGTCATCGATCACCGCCGACAGCCCGTTCAGAGCGCTCTGGTCAACCGGATCGAGCGTGCTCAGCCGGTCGCGCCACAGCGGCAATTCCGGCCTTGCCTGGTAGTAGGCGGTCGCATAGCGACGAAACAGCCACAAGCGCCGAACCGACGACGGCAAGCGTTCGTACAGCGACGGATCATGCCCGCTCGGCAGTATCCATTCGAGCGCCCGATAGATCATCGGTTCGGTCGGCAATCGGGCGTAGATGCGATCGACCAGTTTCGGTGCGCCCGCCAGCAGCCAGCAGACGACCTTGTTGAATCCCGGGCCATAATCCGACCAGTAGACGACCTGGTCGTGAATCTCCGCCTCGAAGCGCCCCGCCGTCAGCAGCTTCGCCTCCCGCGTCGTCAAGGCGATCCGGCGCAGCGTCTCGGTCGCGATGAGTCCGTCGCGCTTGAGCAGCACCCACTCCGGATAGATCTCCGCCAGCCGAGCCAGACTGCCCTGCGTCACCGGATTCTTCGGCACCTGCGGCGAGCGCTCGGCCATCAACCGGAGCTGTTGCTGCAGCGCCCCGGGATGCATCACCCCGCCTTCCAGCGCCAGCAGCGACAAGGTCAGACGAATCGACGGCGGCAACTCGGACCAGGGGGCTTCGGACATCGGTGGGTACTGGACCGGGCGAGCGGGGGATGCGCATGATACGGGCATCTGGCGAGCAGATCAGGGGCAGGTGCGGGATCGGCTGCGATTCATTGAGACGGATCAGCCTGCGCTGCGGATCGGATTGAAGATGTCGATTCCGGGAAAATCGCGCTCATTGTCCGTCACAACAACACAATCGTTGGTGGCGGCGATCGCGGCAATGATGGTGTCGAGCCCACTGCGCGGGTGCCCGTTCGCTCTACCCTCTGCCATCAGCTCTGCCCAGGCCAGGCCAGCCCGTTCGTCGAATGGCAGGATGCGGCCAGCAAACAGTGCCTGTGGGCCTTGCGGACCACTGAACCAGGCTTCGAGCTGGTTTCGGCGCATGCCCGAAGGCTTTTCGAGGACGCCCCTGCGCAGCTCGGCCAGGGTCAGCGAAGCGATGTAAAGGTCATCATCGGACTGCTCGGCCATCCAGGATACCAGCGACTCGGAGGGCGCCGGTTTGGTGAAATTGCTGATGATATTCGTGTCAAGAAGGTAGCGCATCAAATGTCGACCTTGCGTCCGTCATCAAGAGGTCGCGCAAGGTCGAGCTCAGAACCCAGCAGTGGAGATGCCAGCAGCGCCTTGACTATGCCGCCCTTCCTTGTTGGCTCGCTGAAACTGGCCTTCACGGTGGCACGCAGCCTGTCGGAGTCAGGCCCGCCATCGGCAAGGCGGCGAGCGAAGGCTCGCACCAGATCGCGGTCGGCGTCGCGACCCGTCACCTCGAACCGGACCAGTCCCCTTTCGGCCAGCCGTTTACGGAAACTGGCGATAGCCTTCTGCTGCGATGTTGTACTCACCCGAGTCTCCCGTTTATATCCAGAATATAGCCAGATAACGCTTCGCCTGCAACACTGCGGCAATCAAGCGAGCGCTCAAGGTAGAGTGGCCGCCCCCGGACCGTGCTGGCGTGAGGTGAGCGGCGCTGATGCGAGCAGGAACGACACGCCAATGAAGCTGCGCCGCGCTGTCCTGCTCGGCCCGCTGGCGGCGCGACGGATGCGCTGGCGCGGGCTCGGCCTGTTGCTGGTCGTCCTCGCTACTCTGCTCACCCAGCTTGGCGGCATCTACCTGTGGGTCGCACTGGGTGCAATGACGCAAGCCGAATCTGGCCGCCAACGCTGGCTGATCAGGCCGGCACTGGTCGCGACGATCTACCTGCTCAGCGCAATCTGGCTGTTCCCGCTGCTCGCAGGAGCTGGCGGCCGGGTTGCCTTGCCCTGCTGGCAGGGTGGTTCATCCTTGCAACCACACAGCCGGTTGTACTGCCTGGCCAACCGTCACTACGTCGTACCAGAACTGGCCGCGACGCTGGCCTCACTCGACCAGCGCCTGGCGCAGCGGATGCCAGATCGGCCCGTGCGCTATCTGGACGCCGGCTTCCCCTTCGGCGGCGGCTTCCCGATGATCCCGCATCTGTCCCACGGCGACGGCCGCAGGATCGACCTGATGTTCCTGTACCAGGATGCGAACGGCGATCCGCACGACGGTAACGGCTCGCCGATTGGCTACTTTGCCTTCGTCGAACCCGACCTCGGAATGCCCCCGCTGTGCGCCGACCGGCGCCTCACGCTGCGCTGGAACCTGAGCTGGCTGCAGCCTCTGCTGCCCAAGCCCGAACTGGACCTGGTCGCGACCCGGATCCTGATCGAGGAAGCCACGCGCACTCCGGCCATCGGCAAGATCCTGCTCGAACCCCACTTGCGCGACCGACTCGGCCTGAACCACCCGAAGATCCGCTTCCAGGGCTGCAACGCCGCCCGTCATGATGATCATTTGCATCTGCAGCTTTAGGGCTGAAGCGTGAGAAGAGCAGTTCCAGTAGCCGGTTCCAGTGGCCAGTCGAAAAGCGCAGAGCCGCAAGATGGAGGTAGCGCGGTCCCGGCGCGCGTATCGCCTCGATTTCTGCCCAGGTCAGGTTCGCGCCGGCGGCCGCGTCCCCATAATGCAAGAACGCCACCGTTCAACATGGGCCGTGCGAGGTCACAGGGACCTCGCGGTCATGCCCACCCAAGCGGGAAAGGGAGCAGGCTCGAAAAACTCAGAACGAGAACCTCGCTCCCACGTTGAAGGTGGTGATCTTGCCGTACTCGTAACCGGTGACCAATGCGATGTCAGGTCGGAAATACCAGCGGCCGTTCAGGCCGACCAGAATGTCGGAGTCGAGGCTATCGGAGCCGTCGGGAGCGATCTCGCCGACCGAGGTGTAGCGCACGTGGCCCTGAACGTGGATCGAGGGCGTCGCCGCCCAGATCATGCCGACCTCGCCGCCGATACCGTCCTCGTCGGCGTCGACGTCGAGATCGAAGCCGGCGACCTTCACGTTCTTGAGTTCGGTGTTGTCAAAGCTGAGGCGGCCGTAGACGCTCGTCGTGGGCGAGAACGGGTATGCATAACCGACACCGATGCGCCAGCGCACCACGTCGTAATCACCTTCGACGTTGACGTTGCCGCCTCTGACCTCGATGTCCTGGGCGGCCGATGAGTACTCACCGAACAGGTGCATGCTCTCCCCGAACTGCCACGCGCCGTTGATGAAGCCGCCGCCGCCGGCATCGGATTCAAGCTCGAACGTGCTGTCGATACCCGAGATCACGCCGGACTGCTCCACGTCGTTGACGAAGCTGCCGATGAAGCCACCTTCGAGGTAACTGAAGCCGAGATCCTGCGCCCCGCAGCCGTCGGAACGCCCAGCGCGAGAGCCATGGAGAGGGGGATCATCTTGTGCCGAGTGAACATTTGAGTATCCTGATTTAGAGGTCTGGAAAATTCGCGGCGCGACCATCGCCGGGCCTCCGTGAGGCGACGGTGAGTGACCTTGCAAGGCTTCCTTCTTTCGCGCGCAGAACGCGCACGGCGCGATCTGGCACGGCCGTTGGCGGCTCCGAAATCCCGCATCGGAACGGTGAGTCGATGTCTTGCAGTCCGGGAACGTGTGGGAGGGCCGCCGGCGCGATGGGGCCCGGCGACCCTTCAATCCAGCTTGCTTGAGGATACGGGTCAACGTTCCCGGTGGTAAGCGACCGCCGGCGCGAACGTTACCGGGGCGAAGCTCGATGCGCTCCGCGCGCCGGAGCCGCGCTACCTCGATCTTGCGGCCTTGTGCCATGGGACTGGCTACTGCAACCGGCTACTGGAACTGCCTCAAAAAGCAGATCCACCACCGCATGCCCCAGCCGCTCGCCGCGCTGCTCGAAATGGGTCAACGGGCGCGCCTCGGGACGCCGGCTGGCCTGTCCGGGGCCGGCCAGGTTGCGTAGCCTGGGCTCGGCGCCGCAAACTTCCAGCATCCACTCGGCATAGGGTGCCCAGTCGGTGGCCAGATGAAGCAGACCAGCGGGCTTGAGACGGCTGCAGATCAGATCGATGAACCCGGGCTGGATCAGCCGCCGCTTGTGATGTCGCTTCTTGTGCCAGGGATCGGGAAACCAGATCCGGATTTCATCCAGGCTGTGCTCGGGGACGCAATGCTGCAAGACCTCGACCGCGTCGTGGTTGAACACGCGCAGGTTCTGCAGGCCCTGGCTCTCGATGCCGAGCAACAGCTGACCGACGCCAGGCGTGTGCACTTCGATCCCGATGTAATCACGAGCCGGATCGCTTGCTGCACATTGAAGCAGGGCCTGGCCGTTGCCGAAGCCGATCTCGAGCACGCGATCGGCTTCGCGCCCGAACCATGCCGTTGGCTCAGCCGCAACATCCGGCGCCAGTCCATGCCGTGGCCACAGTTCGGCCATCGCCCGAGCCTGTGCCTTGGTCAGCCGGCCCTGGCGCAGCACGAAACTGCGGATCTTGCGCTGGCGTAGATCGCTGTTGCCTTCCGCTGCTTGCTCGGCGCCCATCGTCAGCCAATCAAACCGTCCAGCGGTGAACTGGCCGAGGCGAAACGCTTGCGCGGGATGCGTCCGGCCAGGAAGGCCTGCCGACCTGCCTCGACCGCCAGTTTCATCGCATGCGCCATCCGCACCGGCTCGCGCGCACCGGCGATCGCGGTGTTCATCAGCACGCCATCGCAGCCCAGTTCCATTGCCACGGCGGCATCCGAGGCGGTGCCGACGCCGGCATCGACCAGCACTGGCACGGTCGCTTCCTCGACGATGGTCAGAATGTTGTAGGGATTGCGAATGCCCAGCCCCGAGCCGATGGGCGCGGCCAGCGGCATCACTGCCACGCAGCCCATCTCGCCCAGTCGCCTGGCCAGCACCGGGTCGTCGTTGGTGTAGACCATCACCTCGAAGCCCTCACGAACAAGGATCTCGGTCGCCTCCAGCGTCGCGATGACATCCGGAAACAGGGTCTTCTGATCGGCCAGCACTTCGAGCTTGACCAGGTTGTGGCCGTCCAGCAACTCGCGCCCCAGCCGGGCGGTACGCAGCGCTTCGGCGACCGTGAAACAGCCGGCGGTGTTGGGCAGGATCGTGTAGCGATCCGGCGGCAGCACGTCAAGCAGGTTGGGCTCAGCGGGATTCTGGCCGATGTTGGTGCGGCGGATTGCCACCGTGACGATCTGCGCGCCGGCCGCCTCGGTGGCCAGCCGCGTTTCCTCCAGATCCTTGAACTTGCCGGTGCCGGTAAGCAGGCGCGAGTGGAAACGTCGGCTGCCGATGATCAACTCGGCGTCGGCGAGGGCAACGGTCATCGGGACCTCCGAAAGCAAAGGGCCGCCGATTATGCCAGCTGCGCCCGTATCGACAGGTCCGAACCGCTGATCAACATGCTGCAGCCGCCGCGTGAGCTGATCACGTGGTGCAGCGACCCGGCCGGCGCGACCATGTAGTCACCGGCGCCATAGACCTCGTCTTCGTGCAGGATGTCGCCTTCGAGGATCAGGCATTCCTCATCCCGATCGTGCGGATGGGCTGGCAGTTGCGCGCCGGGTGCCAGACGCCACAGCGCGGTGAGCCGGCCCGCCTTGCGATCGTGCCGCAGCACCCGCACGGAAATGCCCTGGCACAGCTCGATCCACCGCGCAGCGTCGGCGCGCTGGGTGCTGATCGGCGCGGCCGCAGCCATGCGCTGACGCAGTTTCTGCGCCACCCGCAGGTCCTGCCCCGCTGGCGCATCGATCTTGCGAAGACCCAGCGCCAACTCGGCAAGCAGATCGTCGGCCAGCACCCGCCCGGCCTTGTCTCCGGCCTGGCTCCTGGCGAATTTCCTGTCGTGCTCAGACACTGTGGACCTCTTCCCAATCGGGGGCGTGGATCTGCAATAGCTCGTGCAACTTCTGCAGCCCACGCCGAATATCGGACTTCACGCTGCCCAGCGGACGCTCCAGTCGCTCGGCGATTTCGGCGTGACTGAGGCCCTCAAAGAACGCGAGCAAGATCATTTCTCGCTGACTTGCCTTGAGGCTGGCCAGCGCCGCCTTGATGTCGGCACGCTGATCGAAGGCTTCCAGCCACTGCGTCGGCCCGTCGACTTCACATTCTGTAGACACATACGAGTCGGCCGCCGGATCTGGATGCAGGATCGACTGCCGCCGTTGGCGTTGCCTTGACGCATCGATCGCCCGGTTCCAGGTCAGGGTGCCGAGCCAGGCCAGCGGCCGACCCCGTTCCGGCGCATAACGGTCAGCGTGTTGCCACAACCACAGCAGCACGTCGACCACAATCTCCTCGGCGTCTTCGGCGTTGCGGAGGATACGCAAGGCGATCGAATACAGCCGACCGGTCACCTGAAGACGCAGCTGGTCGAGCGCATTGGCATCGCCGTCAGCGATCTGCGCCAGCAACCGGGTCAGCGCCGCAGACGCCGATTCCAGCTCCGGATCATCAGCCGCAGCGAGATCGGCCCGCCCGGTGGATCGGGCAGTCACGGTCATCGAAGGGGCGCCATCGTTGCTCACGACGGGCAGTATCCGATATTTCGCCGCTGAGCGAGCAGGCTTGCACTTCCGCCAAGGCATACCGCCAACCGTAGCGCAGTCCCGGCGCGCAGCATCGTTCGACCTTCGCCCCAGTACCCATCGCGCCGGCGGCCGCGTCGGAATCCTCAAGGCCGCCAGGACCAGAAGCGCCGGCCGCCTCGCGCAATCCAGACCGGCGCGAAGATCATCGTTGGCGGGCGCGAGGAACCGGCCTACGAAAGCGAGCCAGACCGCAATGCAGCCACGCCCCTCAATCCATCGGTCGCATCTCGCGTGGGGTTTCCACTTCGCGGTACATCGGCGCGAGCTTTTCCAGCAGCTTGTTCTGGGCCCGGAAGGGAATGCCCTTGTTGCTCATCGCGACCTGCAGCGCTTCGACCAGCGCGTTGAAATCGGCCCGGGTGATGATGTGGGCTTCGTGCGACTCGACCATGTCGCGGCCGCTGTAGACGCAGTCGCCGCCGAGAATGACGCAGAACTGCTCGGCCAGCTGGCGCTTTATTCGGTCCTGTTCGGCGTGTTCGAAGAAGGGGCGCAACTGTGGGTCATCCAGCATGATCTGCATGAAATCGTCCATCAGCAGCAGCAGACCGGGCATGCCCCCGAAGTCCTCGATCAGCACCGGTCGCAGTTCCGGATGGGCCGGAGCCGGGTCGGGGATGACGCGGTCCTGGGCGAGTGCCAGGCCGCTGCTCAGGGTCAGGGCAACGAGGATCGTGCGGCAGATCATTTGCATGGTCGTACTCCGGAGCAAGGCAGAACGGGCCGTCAGAACGCGGCCTGGACGGACAGGTAGTAGCCGCGCTGGTCGTCGGCAATGACGATATTGCCCAGATCGACCCAGGCCAGCGTGACCGACAGGTTCTTGCTCGGTGCCCAGGCGAGATACAGATCCCACCAGTGGTCCTCGTCGGCGATGTTCAGATTGTTCGGTTTGGTCCGATATTCGGCACCGATTGCAAGCTTGCGGCTGAGCAGCCAAGCCGCCGAGAACTCGGTCTCCAGACTGCGGCTGCCACCGCGATCGCCACCGAAGCCGAGCAGGCCGGTCTGGTTGGCACGGGTCCAGCGCAGGGTCGCGTTGAGTAGCAGACTCTGGGCCAGATAGAGCTTGCTCGCGGCGAGGTAGTAGTCGGTACCGCTGTCGCTGTCGGCGCCGATCGCGGTCAACAGTTCGCCCTGCGAATTGCGCTTGTGCTGCATCCCGAGCGAGAGCTGTGGCCACCAGCGGTCCTGGTCGAGCACCGCATCGCCGAGCAGGCGCATCTTCAGGCCGAAGATGTCCTGCTCCAGAGTGAAGCCCCGGCCCAGGCCGAGCACTGCGCCTATCTCTTCGGTGTCGAAGCGCTGTCGGGCCAGCGACAACTCGAAGCGGTCGTAGAAGCCGACCGCAACGCCATAGGCATCGAGGTGGTAGTCATCGACATCGACCCGGGTATAGAAGGCGTTGGCACCGATCTGGTCTTCGGTGCCGTAGCCGGCGATCACCGCCCACGGCGTGAGCCCACCGCCCGCGGCGCCTTCGATCTGACTCACACCGCCGGTCAGCAGCAGCTTGCCGCTGCGCCCCGGGGTAGAGCTGCCGCTATCCTGTGCCTGCACTGCGCAGGCGTAAAACAGGCAGGCGATCAACAGCAGTCGGTAGTTCATGCGCAGGTCCCCTTGGATTGATCGCAGGCTGGGTCGGCTCACTGCCGCGCCCGCTGCAGCAATTGGTTGAAGGCGTTTCCGAGTCGCTGGGCCAGCGCGCCCCCGCGTACCGGATAGCGGCGATGGAAGTCACCTTGTGCCGCCGTTTCCATGTGTGCGCCCAGCTCACGCAGCGGGTCCAGCAGACGCAGTTGCAGCCACAGCACGGCAGCGCCGATCAACAGGGCTGCGGCCAGGCCGAAAACGGCCCATGGCAGACTCACGACCCGATCGACGCCGGAAGCCCCCGAGCGCGCCTGATAGAGCAACATGAATTGCGGCACGCCGAACAGGCTGGCCAGTTGGACCGGCTCGTCGCGGCCATCGACGCGGACCGTCGTACGCAGCGGCTCGGTCAATCCCTCCGACCAGCTCGCACCGGCCAGCGCGCTGCCGCGCAAGCCGGTGGCATAGTTCGGCAACCGGGCGGCGAGGCCGGCGCTGGCCTGCAGCGGATCGATACGGTCGACGGCGGCCAGATGAAACAAGCCCACCGCACTGCCACTGCTGGCGGCCAGACTGTCCAGCACGGCGCTGCCGATGATTACGCCAGCCAGCAGATAGCCATCGAAGCTGCCACCGCGCTGCATCGCGTTCAGCGAGACCAGCACCGCCTGATTGCCGAGCAGCAACACGGTCAGTGCCGGCCCGTTCCGGCTGTCCGCCAGGTCCAGCAAGGGCTCGATGGGCGGGCGGGTGCCACGGGCGAGCAGCGGCCCGGAGCTCGTCAGCACTTCACCGTCGTTGCCCAGCACCGCAGTGACATCGAAGTTCAGCGGCCGGCCGCGCTCGGCGAGCAGGTCGGCGACCGAACTTACATCACCCTGCAGGCCGGGCAGGTTCGAACTTTCCAATGCCTGTGCGACGTAGGCGACGAAGGCCTGGTCCTCGCTCAAGGACGCGGCGCGAATGTGCAGCGACTCACCGCGGTAGGCCTCCAGCTGCTGCTGCGCCGGCAAACTGCGGGCCAGGTCACGCTCGGCCAGATAGCTGCTCAGCGCCGTGCCCTGCCAGTGCTGTCCGACCACCGCCGCGGCGAGCATTGAAAATGCGAGCACTGCGCCCGCCACCACCGGCAGATTCATCGCAGTGCCCCGCGCAGGGGCGGCCGGTTGATCTCCAGCTGCCCGCTCAGCATCGCGCTGCTGGGTACAGACTGGCGCTGACTGATCAATGATCCGCGCGGGTGCCAGTAGACCAGCTCACCGGGGCCCGGCGGCAAACCGGTCAGCTCGAAACTGCCATCGGCCTTCGGTCGGGTGTAGTGCGGCGTATCCAGCACCAGGATGTTGGCCGCCATCGCGCGGTGGACGTTGCAGCTCAGCAGGACCAGACCGGCTCGATCGAAGCGCTGTTCGGGCGACTCGCCCTCGCCGTAGAAGCCCAGGTCGAAGGCCTGCTGCGGCGTGCTCGAAAAGACGTTGTGGAGCACCGGATCGCCGTTCGGGAAGCTGACCGTACTGCCCACCGGGATGATCAGCAGCGCCGGATCAAAGTTCTTGTTGCGGGTGTAGACAGTGTAGCGCCCGGGTTTGGGTGGCACTGAACCGGCGGTCGGCCGGAAATAGACCACTGCATCGGCGACCTCGTCCGGGCGGGCCTTTTGCCGTCCTGTAGCACGCAAGCTGAGTTGGCCACGCAGTGTCTGACCGGAGACTGACGCGACCGGCGGGAGCTTGGCGATCTCGATCGACGCAGACTCGGCGGGGCGGGCGGGCTCGGGCACTGCTGGCGGTGCAGGTGCCGGTGGGGGTGGCACTGCAACCGGGGCGGGTGTAGCGGTCGGGCTGGGCCGCTCGACCGGGTTGGCTGCCACTTGAGCGCTGTCTGGCGGTGCGCTGGCGGACTCGGCGATCGTCACCGGGTGGGCTTGGGGAGGTGG
>DAIMJK010000065.1:11184-13132 GCA_036722245.1 Lysobacterales bacterium | reverse complement strand
CCGCGAACCGCACCACGACGCGCCCTCGGCGGCCTCGCGACGAACGTTCATGAAAGATCCGGGCTAACTTGTTTCGCACCCGGGGGCGCGCATCCAGTTGGCCGTGAAGGCGCGCGCGGGCTACCATCCGCGGCCTTGAGCTGGACCACCGTTACAGGAGCAAGTCATGAGTGTCGAGCAGATCAAGACCGATGCGAAACATCGGATGGGCAAAAGCGTCGAATCGCTGGAGCAGGAACTGGCGCGGGTGCGTAGCGGTCGGGCCCAGGCTTCGCTGCTCGATCATATCCGGGTGCCGTACTACGGCCAGGACGTGCCGGTCAGCCAGGTCGCCACGGTGGTGGTCAGTGACGCGCGCACGCTGACCGTGTCGCCGTGGGAGAAGAACATGGTCGGCGCGGTCGAGAAGGCGATCATGACTTCCGATCTGGGCCTGAATCCGAATACCTCCGGCCAGGTCATCCGGATCATCATTCCGGCCCTCACCGAGGAACGCCGCAAGGAGTTGGCCAAGGTGGTCTCGCATGAGGCCGAAAATGCCAAGGTTGCGGTGCGCAACGTCCGCCGTGACGCCATTCATCAGATCAAGGATCTGCAGAAGGCCAAAGAGATCACCGAGGACGATGAGCGTCGCGCGGAGGACGATATCCAGAAGCTCACCGACCATTTTGTGAAGGAGATCGATGGCGTCGCCAAGGCGAAGGAAGACGAGTTGATGGCGCTTTGAGAGGCGCTGCGCTGTGAACGGGCTGGTTCGAGGCGAAAGGCCCAGGGCACAGGGCCCAGGGCCCAGGGCACACGCTGAGCCTGACGCCGGCTTGATCGGGGCGGCCGGGATCGAGCGCCAGTCGCTTGCCGGGCAGCTTTGCCACGGAACGGTGACGCCATGACCAGCGACAGCGACTCGTTGTTGCCGATTCCCTGCCATGTGGCGGTGGTGATGGATGGTAATGGCCGCTGGGCGCAGCAGCGCCGGCGGCCGCGTGCTTTCGGTCACCGGGCCGGGGTCAAGGCGGTGCGCGGGATGATCCAGGCCTGCCTGCGGCGGGAGATTGCATTGCTGACGCTGTTTGCCTTCAGTAGCGAAAACTGGTCGCGACCCAAAGGGGAGGTCAGCAGTCTGATGGACCTGTTCCTGCGCTCATTGCGCAAGGAGGCCGATCAATTGGCCGGCAACGGCGTGCGCCTGCGTTTCATTGGTGAACGCTCGGCGTTCGCGGCTGAACTGCAACGCGCGATGGACGAAGTCGAGCGCAAGACAAGCGCGAACGATCGCCTGCAGCTGAATATTGCGGTCAACTATGGCGGTCGCTGGGACATACTTCAGGCTGCGCGGCGTCTGGCCGAGGCGGTCCAGAGCGGCGAGCTGAGCCCGGACCAGATCACCATTGAGCGTCTGCATGAGGCTACCAGTCTGGCCGGAATGCCCGACCCTGATCTGCTCATCCGCACCGGCGGCGAGCAGCGCATCAGCAACTTCCTGCTCTGGCAATGCGCGTACACCGAGTTGTACTTCTGCGACACCCTCTGGCCGGACTTCGACGACGTGGCGCTGGATGTGGCACTGGCTGATTTCCGCAGTCGCCAGCGCCGCTTCGGTGGCGTGCCTGGCACTGCCCCCAGCCGCGCCGGTGAGGCTGCCTGATGCTCGACCATCTCAGTCCCTTGCTGCAGCGGGTGATCACCGCGCTGGTGCTGGCGCCGCTGGCGCTGGCTGGCGTGCTGCTGCTGCCCAGCAACTGGTTCGCACTCGCGCTGGCACTGGTGTTTGCCTACGGCCTGTGGGAGTGGGGTCGCCTGATCGGCTTGCAGCGGCGGCGCATGCGCGCTCTGCTGGTCGTGCTCAACCTGTTCGCAATGGGCTTGTTGCTGTGGTTCTTTCGCGACCGTCCGCTGGCGCTGGCGCCGCTGGTGTACATCGGCGTGCTGTGGTGGCTGGTCGCCTTGC
>DAIMJK010000065.1:2760-11174 GCA_036722245.1 Lysobacterales bacterium | reverse complement strand
ACCGACCCGCCGCAACCTGGAACTGAAGTGGCTGGTGGGTTCGCTGGTGACACTGCCGGCCTGGTGCGCCGGCTGGTTGCTGCACGCGTCCGAGCAGGGGCCGTACTGGACCTTGTTCGTACTGCTGCTGATCTGGGCCGGCGACATCGGCGCCTACTTCTCCGGCCGCCGCTTCGGCCGCAACAAGCTGGCGCCCTCGATCAGCCCGGGCAAGACCCGCGAGGGCCTGTATGGCCAGGTGCTGGTCTCGGCCCTGTTCGCGCTCGCGGTTGGGATGCTGCTGGTCGAGGGCAGTATGGCGCTGGCCGCGCTGGTCGGCCTGGCCGTGGTCACGGTGCTGTTGAGCGTGGTTGGTGACCTGTTCGAGAGCCTGATCAAGCGGCACTCCCACCAAAAGGACTCGGGTACTCTGTTTCCGGGTCATGGTGGCATGCTCGACCGGCTCGACAGCGTGTTCGCGGCGCTGCCGATCTTCGTCGCCGGCAAGCTCTGGCTGGGACTGTGAGAGGGGTTGCCGTCCTTGGTGCGACCGGCTCGATCGGCCGGCAGAGCCTGGACGTGCTGGCGCAGCATCCCGATCGGTTCCGGCTGACCAGCCTGAGTGCCGGTCGGGACGTCGCCGGCCTGGCGGCGCTGGCCTTGCACTGGCGGCCGCCGCTGGTGGTCATCGCCGACCCGGCACTGGAGTCGGATCTGCGTGCCCGGCTGGCCACCCAGGCGCCGCGGATCCGGGTCGAAAGCGGGCCGCAGGCGCTGGTCGAAGCCGCAGCCGAGAGCGCTGCTGATGTGGTCATCGCAGCCATCGTGGGCGCCGCCGGTCTGCCATCGACGCTGGCCGCGGCCGGTGCCGGCAAGACTGTCCTGCTGGCCAACAAGGAGGCGCTGGTCGTCGCCGGACCGTTGATCCTGGCTGCCGCGAGGGCCAGCGGCGCGCGGCTGCTACCGCTGGACAGCGAGCACAACGGCCTGTACCAGTGTCTGCCTGATGGCAAGGCTGACGACGGCGTCGACCGCCTCTGGCTGACCGCCTCGGGCGGTCCGTTCCGGAGTTGGAGCGCCGCGGCCATGACACAGGTCACGCCGGAGCAGGCGGTGGCCCATCCCAACTGGAAGATGGGCGCCAAGATCTCGGTGGACTCGGCCACGCTGATGAACAAGGGCCTGGAGGTGATCGAGGCCGAACGGCTGTTCGGGCTGGGCGTCGAGCGGATCGGTGTGCTGATTCACCCGCAGAGCGTGCTGCATGCGTTGGTGGAGTACATCGACGGCAGCTTCATTGGCCATCTGGGCGCGCCGGACATGCGTATTCCCATTGCCCATGCGCTGGGCTGGCCGCAGCGACTGCGCAATGGTGCCCCCCGACTGGACCTGACGGCACTGGCTACACTTCAGTTCGAGCAGCCCGATCTCGCGCGTTTCCCCTGTCTGGGCCTGGCCTTCCGGGCCTTGCGCACAGGCCCGGTTGCCCCCATCGTGCTCAATGCGGCCAATGAAGTAGCGGTAGCGGCATTCTTGGATCGAAGGCTGCCTTTCATGGCCATCGCTGAGGTTGTTGAGGCAGCCTTAAGCCAACTCCCGGTATCCTCCGTCGCGACGCTGGATGAGGTGCTGGAAATCGACGACCATGCCCGGCGTCTCGCCAGAACTCTGTTGGCGCGCCACGGTCTCGATGAAGGCAAATGAAATCAAGGAGATAGCGGAAGGTGGAATTCTTTGGATCAATCTTCTGGTTCCTCGTGGCAGTTGGCATCCTGGTCAGCTTTCACGAGTTCGGCCATTTCATCGTGGCGCGCTGGATGGGGGTCAAGGTGCTGCGCTTCTCGGTTGGCTTCGGCCGCGTGCTGTGGTCGCGCCGCGACGCCAGCGGCACCGAGTTCGCGCTGTCGGCCATTCCACTGGGTGGCTACGTCAAGATGCTCGACGAGCGTGAGGGCGAGGTTGCTGCCGAAGATCTGGATCGGGCCTTCAACCGCAAGTCGCTGGGCGCGCGCAGCGCGATCGTCGCGGCGGGTCCCATATTCAATCTCATCTTCGCGGTGGCGGCCTTCTGGGCCATGTATCTGGTAGGAATCAGCGATTTCCGGCCGGTGCTCGGAGTCACCAGCGGAACCGCCGCCAGTGCCGGTTTCGCTGAAGGCGAAGAGTTGGTGGCGATCGAAGGTGAAGACGTACGCAACTGGTCACAGGTCCTGCTCGCACTGGTCCCGCGGATCTACCAGGAAACCCAGGTCTCGGTGACCGTGACCCGGCCTGACGGCGCCCAGGCCATACGCCAACTGCCGTTGCGAGGCAGCGAAGGCGAGGCGCTGGATGAGGCGCGTGTGCTTGAACAACTCGGTCTCAACCCGTGGTTCCGCGATCCACCGGTACAGGTTGCCAGTCTGGTCGAGAATGGCCCGGCGACTGGTGCCGGCCTGCAAGCTGGTGATCGCATCGTCGCGGTGGGTGACGATGCGACACCGGTCTACAGCGATTTCGCGCGCGCGCTGCAGGCCCAGGCGTCTGCCAATGAAGGTGCGTTGCGGCTGACCGTCGAACGCAATGGCAGCCGGCGTGAGGTCGATCTGGTGGCGCAGTTTCAACCCATCACGGCCGAGCGCAGCGCCTGGGTCATCGGTATCATGCTCGAGCGGTACACGACCATGGCCCGATTTGGCGTGGTCGAGTCGCTTCAGAAGGGCGCCCAGGAAACCGTCCGGATCACCAGCGGCAGCCTCAGCATGCTCTACCATATGGTTGCCGGTCGCGCCTCACTGGACAATCTGTCCGGACCGATCACGATCGCCCAGGTGGCCAATGTATCGGCCCGCAACGGGTTTTCTGACTTCCTCAATTTCCTCGGTCTGATCAGCCTGAGCCTGGCTATCGTCAACCTGCTTCCGATTCCGATCTTGGACGGGGGGCACCTGCTGTATTACTTTATCGAGTGGGTGAAGGGCAGTCCCTTGAGCGAACAGGGTCAGGCGGTTGGTCTGTATATTGGACTGGCCATGATCGTGGGCCTGATGGGGCTGGCTTTCTTCAACGACATCGCCCGGCTGGTTTCGTGAGCAGCGCCGTGCGTGGCTGTCCCGTATGGGACGGGCACCTGCGCAGTTGCGTGCAACACCAGTTCCGGAAACCAACAACGACCCGTGGGTGTGTCAACCAAGCTGGCACTCCGTTCGAGCGGGCTCCACATGTACAAAGGCCCTGAGTGACTCATGAAGCGACTTGAAGCGCGCATTACCCGCCTTGCCACCGCCGTTGCGGCCGCCTTCTGCCTGATCGGAACACCGGCGCGGGCCTTTGACAGCTTCACTATCTCGGACATCCGGCTGGAGGGCCTGGAGCGCATCGCCGCCGGCACCGTGTTCAGCTACCTGCCGATCGAGCGCGGTGACACGCTGACCCGCCTGCGGGCGGGCGAGGCAATCCGGGCGCTGTATGGCACCGGCTTCTTCAACGATGTGCAGATCGGCCGCGACGGTGACATCCTGGTGTTGACACTGGTCGAGCGGCCGGCGATCTCCAGCATCACCCTGCTCGGCAACAAGGACATCAAGTCTGACGAACTGCTCGCCGGGCTGCGCGACATCGGCTTGGCCGAGGGCGAGACCTTCGACCGGCTGGCGCTGGACCGGGTTACCCAGGAACTGGCCAGGCAATACAACAACCGCGGCAAGTACAACGTCAAGATCGATCCGTCCATCAAGCAACTTGACCGCAACCGGGTCGAGATCACGATCACGATCGCCGAGGGCAAGGCGGCCAAGATTCGCCACATCAACATCATTGGCAATACGACCTTCAGCGACGAGGAGATCCGTGAGGAGTTCGAGGCCAACGAGTCCAACTGGCTGTCCTGGTACCGCAAGGATGACCAGTATTCGCGCGAGAAGCTGCAGGGCGATCTGGAGAAGCTGCGGGCCTACTATCTCGATCGCGGCTTCGTCGACTTTCAGGTCGAATCGACCCAGGTCAACATCAGTCCCGACCGGCGCGACATCTACATCAGCGCCAATGTGCAAGAAGGCGAGGTATACACGATCGGTGAGGTCAAGCTGGCCGGCGAGTTCATTTACGCCGAAGAGTCCTTGCAACGGCTGGTCCAGTTGCAGCAGGGCGACATCTTCTCTCGTCGCTTGCTGGAGCAGACCTCCGAGGCGATTACCGCAGCCCTGGCCAACATCGGTTACGCCTTCGCCAACGTGACCCCGATTCCGGAGATCGATCGCGAAGCGCGGGTGGTCAGCGTGACCTTTCTGGTCGAGCCTGGTCGCCGGGTGTACGTGCGCCGGATCAACCTGATCGGCAATTCCAACACCCGCGACGAGGTCCTGCGGCGCGAATTGCGGCAGTTTGAGGGCGGCTGGTACTCGCAGGCCTTGATCGATCGCTCCAAGATCCGCCTGCAGCGGTTGCCCTACATCGCCGAGGTATCGATCGAGACGCCGAGGGTCGCCGGCACCGAGGATCAGGTGGACATCGATATCACGGTCGAGGAGCGCAATTCGGGCCAGTTCCAGTTCGGCCTGGGTTTCTCCGAGACCCAGGGTCTGATCACCCAGATCTCGCTTAACTTCGACAATTTCATCGGTACCGGCAACCGACTCGGGCTGGCGCTGTCGAACAATTCGGTGTTCACCCAGTTCAACTTCAGCTATCTGAACCCTTACTACACCGACGATGGGGTCAGTCGCGGCTTCAATCTGCTGTACCGGGAACTGGATTCTGGTCAGGCGAACCTCGCCAGCTACTTTACCGATACAGCGGCGCTGGGTATGGTCTATGGCGTACCCTTCAGCGAGTTCGACCGGGTCCAGTTCGGCTTGTCCGCCGAGCGCCAGGTGATCCGGGTGATTCCGGGCTTCACGCCACTGGTGTTCCAGGAGTTCCTGCTCGACAATGAGATGGTCAATCCGGAAACCGGCCAGACCGAGCTCGACTCCGGTCGCGGCAACGGTGCCTACAATGGCTTGCGCGCGCAGCTGAGCTGGGCCCGCGACACCCGCAACCGCTTCTTCACTCCGACCGAGGGCACCTTGCAGCGTGCCGCGGTCGAACTGACCTTGCCACCCAGTGACTTGCAGTACTACAAGTTCACCTATCAGTACCAGCGCTTCTTCCCGCTTACCCGAAACCTGACCTTCATGACCAATGCGGAGATCGGTTACGGTGATGCCTATGGCGGCGACAAGAAGGAGTTCGGCCTGCCCTTCTTCGAGAACTTCTTCAATGGCGGGGTCCGGTCAGTGCGCGGCTTCCGCGACAACACACTGGGGCCGCGCCTGCTTTCCGGTGGTGAGGAGCTACCAGTCGGTGGCGGTCTGAACATGGTCGGCAATGCCGAGATCATTTTCCCAAGTCCGTTCGGGCAGAAGGTCGATACCTTGCGCTTGGCGTTGTTCCTTGACGTCGGTCAGGTGTACAAGGACTTCGATGCCTTCGACGCCGGTGAATTGCGCTACTCGACCGGATTGTCGATCCAGTGGCAGGCTCCGGTCGGGCCGATCGTGCTCAATCTGGCTTACCCGCTCAATGACAAGGACGGCGACGAAACCGAGACGCTGCAGTTCTCCTTTGGAAATACCTTCTGAGGAACTGCGACCGCGACTGGCAGCAAGAGGCAGTACAACGATGGCTTCCGGATACGGCTACGGCTGCGCCGAGCTGCGCCACGCATCGCGCGGTCGTGGCGCGGTCGGCTGGGCGCGACGAGCTGCCGGATGAGGGCTGCAGCGGCCATCCGCTGGCTGGGCCTGCCGTTGTTGCTGCTGGCCGGGACCCTGTCTGCCGAGGGTATCGGTTATGTCGATCTGGCCAGGGTGCTGGATCGAGCGCCGCAGGTGGCGGCATCGCGGGCCCGGCTGGAAGCGGAGTTCGAACAGCGCAACCGGGAACTGCAGGAAGACGAATTGAGCCTGAGCGCGCTGAGGGATGCGCTGGATGGCGGTGATCCATTGCTGGGCGTCGGGGGGCAGGATCGGGCGGACCAACTGCGGCGGATCGAGACCCTCGAGCGCAGCTTGCGCCGTCGCCGCGATGCGCTCAGCCGCGATCTGGACCAACGCCGGCAAACCGAGCTGAACCGGATCGACAGTCTGATCGGCGAGGCGATTGCCGAACTGGCCCGTGAGCGCGATCTGGATCTGGTGCTGACCGACCAGATCGTCTATTACAGTCCACGAATCGACCTGACTGATGCTGTGGTAGACCGATTGATCCGCGAAGGCGAGACAACAGGAGGACAGCTGCCGTGATCCTGCGGCTCGGGGAACTGGCTGCGCGGCTGGGGCTGGAGCTTCGTGGCGATCGGCAACGCGAGATCCAGGCGCTGGCGACGCTGGAGGCGGCAGGTCCGTCCGACCTGAGCTTCTTCGCCAACCCGCGTTATCGACCGCAACTGCGGCAAACCCGTGCCGGAGCGGTCATCCTGCAAGCGGCCGACGGCAACGATTGTCCGGTCGACTGCCTGTACGCCGCGCAGCCGCAACTGGCCTTTGCGACGGTCGCGGAGTGGTTCGACGACTCGCCTGCGATCGACCACGGCATTCATCCGGCCGCGGTCATCGATCCATCCGCCGAAGTCCACGCCAGTGCCACGATTGGACCCTTTGTCCAGATCGGACCGGGTTGCCGCATTGGTGCACGGGCGCAGATAGGTGCCGGATCGGTGATAGGCGCCGATTGCGTGGTCGGCGCCGACTGCCGACTGGTCGCGCGGGTCACGCTGGTCAAACGGGTCCGGCTGGGCGAGCGGGTGTTGATCCATCCGGGCGCGGTCATCGGCTCGGATGGTTTCGGCCTGGTGCCGGATCAGCAAGGCTGGCGCAAGGTGCCGCAGCTCGGTGGCGTGCTGATCGGCGATGATTGCGAAATCGGTGCCAATACCACCATTGATCGCGGTGCCCTTGGTGACACCGTGCTGGAGCAGGACGTCAGGCTGGACAACCAGATCCAGATCGGTCACAACGTGCATATTGGCGCCCATACGGCGATGGCTGGCTGTTCGGCGGCCGCCGGGAGTGCCAGAATCGGTCGCAACTGTCTGATCGGTGGGGGCGCTGGGGTGTTGGGTCATCTGGAAGTGTGTGATCGGGTCACGATCACAGCGATGAGCCTGGTGACGCATTCGATCAGGACGCCCGGTGAGTACTCCTCCGGCGTGCCGCTGATGGAGAACCGGCAATGGCGCCGCGCGGCCGTACGCTTCAAACAACTCGATCGGGGGCGAGCCAGTTCGCCACCCAAGGATGATGCCAATGAGTGATACCTCGACAACGGCGGGCTTGGCCTTGCCAGTGGACGTGCGTCGCATCCAGCACATGCTGCCGCATCGCTACCCCTTTCTGATGATCGATCGGGTACTTGAGTTCGAGGCAGGCAAGCGCCTGGTTGGTCTCAAGAACGTGACCATCAACGAGCCCTTCTTCGAGGGCCATTTTCCCGGCCATCCGGTCATGCCCGGTGTGCTGATCCTGGAGGCGCTGGCGCAGGCCAGTGGCGTGCTCGTACAGATGTCGGCGACCGAGCGGGCGGACGAGAACCCTCTCTACTACCTGGTCAAGATCGACAAGGCGCGTTTTTCGCAAGTGGTCAAACCAGGCGATCAGTTGCTGCTCGAAGTGGTGCAGAAGCGGATGATGATGGGCATGGGACTGTTCGTCTGCCAGGCCCGGGTCGAAGGCAAGGTGGTCGCCAGCGCCGAGGTGTTGTGCGCGGCGAGGGGCCCGCAATGACGCAAGCCGCGGCGCTGATCCATCCGACGGCGCTGATCGATCCGGCGGCGCGACTGGCCGCTGACGTCGAGGTCGGCCCCTTCAGTGTCATCGGCGCGGACGTGGTGATCGGCGCCGGCAGTCGGGTGGGCTCGCACTGCCTGATCGAGGGGCCGACGGCAATCGGCCAGCGCAATCACATCTACAGCTGCGCATCGATAGGTACCGCGCCGCAGGACAAGAAGTATGTAGGCCAGCCGACCGAACTGCATATCGGCGACGACAACACCTTTCGCGAGTTCGTGACGATCAACCGCGGCACCAGCGAGGGTGGCGGCCTGACCTCGATCGGCAACGACAACTGGATCATGGCCTATGTCCACATCGCCCATGATTGCCATGTGGGCAGTCACACGATCTTCGCCAACTGCGCCAGCCTGGCCGGCCACGTCATCGTCGAGGATTTTGTCATCCTCGGCGGTTTCTCGCTGATCCACCAGTTCTGCAAGATCGGCCAGCATGCCTTCACATCGATGGGCAGCCGGATCAACTGCGATGTGCCGCCGTTCGTCGTCGTCGCGGGCGAAATGAGCGTGCCGCGCGGGATCAACAGCGAAGGCCTCAAGCGACGCGGATTTACGCGTGAGCAGATCGCCCAGGTCAAGCAGGCCTATCGACTGCTCTACAGCGCCGGCCTGCCGTTGGCTGAGGCTC
>DAIMJK010000065.1:0-2750 GCA_036722245.1 Lysobacterales bacterium | reverse complement strand
GAACGGCTGGCCGAGCTGAGCCGGCAGGCACCGCATCTGGACTGTCTGAGCGACTTTCTGAGCAGAACCGAGCGCGGCATCCTGCGCTGATGACCCAGATCGCGATCGTCGCCGGCGAAACCAGTGGCGACCTGCTGGCGGCCGATCTGATCGAAGCGCTGCGGGCGCGGCACGCCGGAATCCGCTTCATCGGCGTGACCGGTCCGGCAATGCGTGCCGCCGGATGCGAGAGCCTGGCCGATATCAGCGAGTTGTCGGTGATGGGGCTGGTCGAGGTGTTGCGCCACCTGCCGCGTCTGCTTGGCCTGCGTCGGCGTCTGCGGCGCGAGTTGCAGGCGGTCGGGCCGGATCTTTTCGTGGGCGTGGACGCACCGGACTTCAATCTGGGCTTGGCGGCGCAGTTGCGACGAGGCGGCGTGCCGGCCGTTCACTACGTGTCACCGTCGATCTGGGCCTGGCGGCGCAAGCGGGCGCGCACCATCGGCGCGCAGGTCGATGAGGTCCTGTGCCTGTTCCCCTTCGAGCCAGCGCTGTATGCGGCGCATGGCGTGTCGGCGCGCTTCGTTGGTCATCCGTTGGCTGACCGACTGCAGCCACAGGCCGATCGTTCAGGTCTGCTTGCCAGTCTCGGACTGGACCCGGCGCGGCCACTGCTGGCGGTACTGCCTGGCAGTCGACGCGGCGAAGTGAGCCGGTTGGCCCGGCCGTTTCTGACTGCCGCGAATGAATTCCTGGCCAAGCGTCCGCACTGGCAGGTGGCGCTGCCGGTGGCCAATCCGGGTTGTGCCGAGGTGCTGGGGCCGCTTGCCGATGGCACCGGCCAGTCTGCGATCAAGCGCCTGGATGGTCGCTCCGGCGAGCTGCTGGCGGCGGCCGATCTGGCGCTGATAGCCTCCGGCACGGCTACGCTGGAGGCGGCCCTGGTCGACACGCCGATGGTCGTCGGCTATCGACTGGCACCCTTCAGTTACTGGCTGGTGCGGACCTTCGGGTTGCTCGAAAGCCGCTGGTTCTCGCTGCCCAACGCACTGAGCGAGCGTGCTCTGGTACCGGAACTGGCCCAGCACGAGGTGGTGCCGGAGCGGCTGGCACAGCAACTGGGCCGGCTCGCCGATGACCCGGCGGTGCGACAAGCACAGCGCGAGGGGTTCGCCGCAATTCGTCAGGCGCTGCGGCAGGACGCCAGTGTGCGCGCCGCTGATGCGCTATTGCAGCGATTGGGTCTGCCGACCCACGAGTACGAGTACGGCTCATGACGACGCTGCTGCCGGCCGGGGTAGACGAGGCCGGTCGCGGGCCATTGGCCGGGCCGGTGGTCGTGGCCGCAGTGATACTCGATCCGGCCCGACCGATTGCCGGGCTGGCCGACTCCAAGGCGCTGACTGCCAGCCGACGGCTGCAACTGGCCGAGACGATCCGGGCCCAGGCGCTGGCCTGGAGCATTGTCCCGGTCGAAGCCGACGAGATCGATCGGCTCAATATCCTGCAAGCCACCTTCGAGGGCATGCGGCGGGCGATCGCAGCCTTGCTGCCGGTGCCGACCGAAGCATGGATCGACGGCAACCTGGTACCGCCTGGCCTGGCCGTGCCAGCGCGTGCGATCGTGCAGGGCGACGCGACGGTGGCCGCGATCTCGGCCGCCTCCATCCTGGCCAAGACCAGCCGCGATGCGACTCTGCAGGCGATGGACGCTCGCTATCCCGGTTACGGTTTCGCCGTCCACAAAGGCTACCCCACGCCCCAGCACCTCGCAGCGCTGGAGCAACTCGGCCCATGCGAGATCCACCGTCAGAGCTACGCGCCGGTCCGGTTGCGGGCGATGCAGGGGCGGCTTTTTTAGGGCCCAGGGCTCAGGGCCCAGGGCCCAGTAGAGCGAGAGTAGCGCGCCCCTTCGGGGTCGGAATTGGAATCGGAATCGGAATCGGGATTGTTTTTCTGCGTAAGCATCCTCTTCGCGAACACTCTGCCAACGCCGCGCCAGAGTTTTCAGGATCGGCACCCTGCCGAAGTACTCGATGGCTGCCTCGTGTACGTCAAGTCGTTAGTGGTAGAGACTCATGTCGTTGCATTCGATTCCGACCCCGACCCCGACCCCGACCCCGATCCCCACTCCGACGTCCTGTCACTGCAGGAAATCAAGTCGCACCGCCAAAGTGCCGCCAGAAGGCCCACGCCCCAACTTTTTGCTAAACTTCCGCTTCCGATCCCCACGGGGACGCGCAACGACCGTTCATGAGCGAGGATTCTCCCTCTAGCAACGGTTCCGGAGGACGATCCTGGCTCGACCGCATCGCATCGGTGCTGTCGGGCGAGCTCCGGAGCCGTGAGGAACTGATCGACGAGCTCCGCTCTGCCCACACCAATGGGCTACTCGATGCCGACACCCTGGCCATGCTCGAGGGTGCGATCACGGTATCTGACAAGCGGGTCGAAGATGTCATGGTGCCGCGGCCGAAGATCGTCTTCGTCCCGGTCGACAGCAGCCTCGATGATCTGATGCAGATCGTGGTCGAGTCTGGCCATTCACGCTTCCCGGTTCAGGGCGACGACCCGGACGAGATCCTGGGCATGCTTCACGCCAAGGATCTGCTGCGGCATTTCGCCCGCGGCGGTGAGCTGGATCTGCGCCAGATCATGCGGCCGCTGAACCTGATCCCGGAAAGCAAGCGCCTGAATGAGCTGCTGAAGGATTTTCGGCTCAATCGGCAGCATCTGGCGCTGGTCGTGGACGAGTACGGCGGGGTTGCCGG
>DAIMJK010000064.1:4225-13157 GCA_036722245.1 Lysobacterales bacterium | reverse complement strand
CCCGGCTGACAGCGGCACCGACGGTTTCGTCCAGCTGGCCGTGGAAGACATGGACACGGTCACCCGCCAGCCCATCGAGCCCGTCGACCTCACCACGACCGGCCCGGTCGATGATCTCCCGCGCCAGCGCGTCGACATCGGGCAGCGCGTCGGCGGCCGGGTTCATGCACCGAGCCAGCGCGGTGCCCAGATCGCCTTTGGCACAGCCGTAGGGTCCGCCGGCTACCAGCGCCGCGCCTGTGAAGCGTGAGCTGTAGGCGATGTGCAGTTGCTGCGCCATGTAGGCCCCGGAAGAAACCCCGAAGAGCGCGACCCGATCGGGGTCGATGGCCAACGCCGGCAACGGTCCAGCATCGACCCGGCCACCGGAATAGGCAAACTGCCAGCCCAGCCCGGCAGCCAGCAGCAGCCCCAAGGAGGCGGCAATCGCGCGGCGTGGAGGTATTCGGGTTGAGGCCATTGTTGCTGACTCCCAGGGTGGCTGCCGCCTTGATGGAACCCCGAGTTGTACTCGGGCCAGTCGCTTAGCGACGCCTTGTTTCACCAATCACGTCCCGTCCAGCACGGCGCATCGCGGTCGTCGTTGCCCGAGTACAACTCGGGGTTCCGTTTCCCTGTCCACGCTGTCCTTGGCTCCTGGCCCTGAGCCCCGAGGCCCTCGCTCTTCTGGGCCCTGGGCCCTGAGCCCTGGGCCCTCGCTCTTCTGGGTCTCAGCCCTCAGCCCTCACCCCTGCTCTCAAAACACGTTGTACCTCACCGCCACGTAAAAGTGCCGCGGCCAGCCGTAGTAGGCGGTCTGGATGTTGCCGACCGAGGAGAACTCCTGGCCGTCGGTCTTGTACACCTTGTCGGTCAGGTTCTTGACCCCGGCACGGACCTGCCAGCTGCCTTCCGGGCTGTCCCAGATACCGTACAGGCCGACCAGGGTGTAAGCGTCCTGTTTGAGGGTTTCGCGGTTGTCCACGCTGAGCCAGACATCATCGCGATAGGAGACATCGCCGCCGAAGCTCAGCATCGCGCCGCTGCCGAGGAAGAAGCTGTGGCTCAGGGCCAGCCTGGCGGTCCACTCGGGCGAGAAGGGCACGTGCTCATGCAGGTCGGCCAGCGCCGGGTTGAGGTCGATGCGGGGGTCGTTGAACTCGTCGTACTCGGCATCCAGCCAGCCTACCTGAGCCGACAGGCGGGTGCCTTCGCCGATCAGCGCCGTGCCTTCAAACTCGACGCCGTTGATCGACAGCTCGGCCGCATTGAGGACCGGGAAGGAGAAGGTCGGAATCGGCGCACCGGGGTTGGTGATCTCCGATACCCGCGCCTGGAAGTCCTCGTACTCGCTGTGGAACACCGTCACGCTGCCGAGCAGGCGACGGTCGGCCGAGGCAAACTTCCAGCCGCCCTCGTAAGTCCAGACGGTTTCGGGATCGAAGGTACTGACTTCGGCGGCGGAATTGGCGCGGCCGTTGAAGCCACCGGACTTGAAGCCGCGGTTGGCCGAAGCATAGATCATGCTGTTGTCATTGAGCTGCTTCTGGATGCTCAGCGACGGGGTGGTGGCGCTCCAGGAGTCCTTGATGTCGAAGGCAAAGGTGCCATTGAGCGCCGGCAGCGCAGCCGAGAAGGTGCTGGTAGTGCGGAAATAGTCCTTCTCCTCGTCGGTGTAGCGCAGGCCCAGGCCCAGCGTCCAGGTCGGCGAGAACTCCCAGTTGAACTGACCGAAGACCGCATAGCTGGTCGTTTCCAGGTCGTCATCGATGGTGCGCAGGAAGTCCAGCGGGACACCACCGAAGGCAAGGAAGTCGTTTGCATAGGCTTCCTGATGCGACGGCACGTTTTCCTTCAGGTAGTAAAAGCCCAGCACGGCATTGACGTTGTCGCCATTGTCATACTGCAACTGGAACTCCTGGCTGAACTGATCCTGGTCGAGCGAGACCAGCACGTCGCCGATCTCGAACTCGGAGGCGTCGATGTCGATGTAGGACGATGTGTTGAGCCGGCGCTTGGAAGTGATGCTCTTCAACAACCACGCATCGGACAGGCTGTATTCCAGATTAGCTGCCACGCCGCGATGCCGCAGCTTCTGACCGAAATCGGGCGGGAAGGAGGTACGTGTGCGGAAATCGTACTCGCCGGGGTCCGGCAGCAGCAGCACCTGGGCGCCGAGGGCAAGATCGACCTGGACCAGCGGAGCCTCCGGCCGACCGAGGGTCAGGGGGTTGTCCTGATGGGCGTAGTCAACGCTGAAGGTAGCCGAAAAATCTTCAGTGGGATTCCACGACAGCTTGCCGCGGAAGGCCTCGATGCCGTCAGAGTTGTAGTCCTGACCGCTGACCGGATCCTCGATGTAGCCATCGTTGTCGGTGATTGCGGCAGCAACGCTGATCGAGGCGGTGTCACTGAGCGGCATCGCCACATAGGCCCGACCCTCGATCCGACCATAATCGCCTGCAACCAGCTCGAAGCTGCTTTCCGGCTCACTGACACCGTCCTTGGTGACCAGTTTGATCGCGCCACCGGTGGAGTTCTTGCCGTACAAGGTGCCCTGCGGGCCGCGCAGCACCTCGATCCGGGCCACGTCGAAGAGGCTGAACAAGGCGCCGTTGATGCGCGAGTAGTAGACGTCGTCGACATAGATGCCCACGCCCGGATCAAAGGTCTGCAGGGCATCCGGCTGGCCGATGCCACGGATGAACACGTTGACGCTGTTGGCCGAGCCACGCCCCTGGACAATGTTCAGGTTGGGGACCGCGCCTTGCAGGCTGTCGATATTGGTGGCCTGCAGTTCGATCAGGTCACTGGCTTCGAAGGCAGTGACTGCCACTGGCACTTCCTCGGCCGATTCGGCGCGGCGGCGGGCAGTGACGGTCATCGCTTCCAGGGTCGCAGGGCTGCTGGGCGTACGATCGTTGTCGTCGCCTCCTTGTTGGGGTGCCGGGTCGGGGCTGACTTCGGGCAGTGGTTGCGCATTTACCGGGGCAATGGTCAGAGTGCCCAGCGCGATGGCGAGGGAAACGGCGAGTACGGTCGGTCGGGTGGTCATGGTTACGGTTCCCCTGTGTGGTCACGGACGCATGGCTGGGATGGTCGTCACTGTAGGGACGCGCCGGGCAAGCAGCACTTGTACCTTGGTACAGTTACGCCGGCTCGCTACCGGCACCACCCTTGCCGCACCTTCCCGATGGAGCTGCGCGTGAGTCTCGCCGGCCTGCTGTTCGCCCTGGCCCTGCTGATCGGCCTGACCCTGCGCGGGGCCAGCCTGTTCATCGCCACGCCGTTGTGCGCATTGATCGTTGCGCTGACCAGTGACCTGGCGCTGCTA
This sequence comes from Lysobacterales bacterium, assembly GCA_036722245.1. Classification (GTDB taxonomy): domain Bacteria; phylum Pseudomonadota; class Gammaproteobacteria; order Xanthomonadales; family SZUA-5; genus JAWLAT01. Next base: position 9,844 of record DAIMJK010000064.1, on the reverse strand, counting down.
CCGGCGTTGGCGCCGGATGGCGGCACCGATCTGGTCAGTGCCTACATGCAGGGTTTCACCGGCTTTATCGCCAGCTGGTTCTTCATGTTCCTGCTCGGCGCGATCTTCGGCAAGCTGATGGAGGCATCCGGCGCGGCCGACAGCGTGGCCGAATGGATCACCGGGCACCTGGGCATGCAGCGCGCGGCGCTGGCGGTCGTTGCAGCCTGTGCGGTGCTGACCTACGGCGGCGTCAGCTTGTTCGTGGTTGCCTTCTCGGTCTACCCGATGGCCTTGAGCCTGTTCCGTCAGGCCGACCTGCCGCGGCGCTTCATCCCCGCCACGCTGGCTTTCGGATCGGTCACCTTCACGATGACCAGCGCCGGCTCGCCGGAAATCCAGAACTGGATCCCGATCCAGTTTCTCGGCACCAGCCATCTCGCCGCCTGGGAGGTCAGTCTGGTCGTTGCGGTGTTGATGGCAATCAGTGGTTATGTCTGGCTTGCCTGGATGCTGAAGCGGGCCAAGAGCCGCGGCGAGAAGTTCGACGAACGCGCCAATGATCCGGAGGCCCGAACCACCGATCTGCCGCATCCGCTGCTCGGTGCCCTGCCCTTGCTGGCGGTGCTCGGAGTGGCCTTCTGGTTGCACGACAGCTTTCAGACTTCAGCCCTGATCGTCGCCTTGCTGGCCGGCTGCCTCAGTGCCGGCCTGCTGATGCTGCGCACCTTGCGCCAACCCGGTCAGGCGATGTCCGAAGCCGGTGTCGGCGCGCTGATCGCGATCGGCAATACCGCCGCCGTGGTTGGCTTCGGCGCGGTCGCCCGAGAATCCGCGGCCTTCACTCTGGCGGTCGAATGGGTGACCCAAATGCCCGGCGGTGGCTTGGTCAGCGCCGCGGTCGCAGTCAGCCTGATCGCCGCGATGACCGGATCTGCGTCCGGTGGCCAGGCCATTGCGCTGCCGATTCTGGGTCCGGTCTTTCTCGCTCAGGGCGTCAATCCGGATCAGCTCCACCGGGTCGTCGCCATCAGCTCCGGCTGCCTGGATTCACTGCCCCACAATGGCTATGTGGTCACGACCATCCGCGCCATCTGCGGCGAAACCCATCAGGGCGCCTACCCGGCCATGGCGGCGCTGACCGTGGTGGTCCCGCTGGCCGGACTGATCGTCGCAATCGGCTTGTTCGCGCTGGGGATGTAGAGGGGTACGACGGCCAGAAGCGCCTCTTGATCTGCTGGGCCCTGAGCCCTGGGCCCTGGGCCCTGAGCCCTCGGCCTTTTAGCCGTAGCCTTCACCAACGCCGCTGATTGTTAAACCTTATTGCTTCAACCTTTAACACCTGCGATCCTTGTTGAACCTTGACTGGGGCCCTCAAGATGCGTCGCAGCGACGTCAGCAACAGCCTCCGGCCCTGCTCGGCCACCCCGCAGTTACGGTCAAGGGAACCGCCACCGCCTTCGGCATCTCCTTCGTCGCCGCCAACCGCGCCATCGAACAACTGGTCGTACACGGCATCCTCAGCGTAGCCAGACAACGCCGAAACCGCGTGTTCCACGCCACCGAGCTGCTGTCCAGGTTGCGGCAGGAGTAAGGGTCCGCGCAGCAATAACTTCCTAGCACCGAGGGCGTCCCTGGGCCTCGCCAGGAAGGCGCACTTCGCAGGGAATGGCCTGTCCCCTTGCCAAGAAGTGCAACGCCGCTGGCGTGGCCCAGGGGCGGCCGAATGCAGGAAGTTATTGTTGCGCGGGCCCTTAGGGCCCGCTACGCACGTTCACGAAGCATCCGGACCAAGAAACAGTGGCCAGAAGCGGCTCTTGATCTTCTAGGCCCTGGGCCCTGGGCCCTGGGCCCTGAGCCCTGGGCCCTTGGGTAAGCTGCCGACGCCGCCGCTGCTGGCGCCGACGGACCAAAGCGCTGCGCGTAGTCTTCCAGCATCGCCGCATAGCACTCGCATGCCGCCGCCTGCAGGCCGATGCGGGACAGCACCTCGATGCGGCCGCGGCTATAGTGAATCAGCTCGCGCCGCTGCAGGTCGCCGGCGGCGATGGTGATGGCACTGCGCTGCACGCCGAGCATGTCGGCCAGATACTGGTGGGTGAGATGGAAGTGATCGGCATGGGCGCGGTCGTGCGTCATCAGCAGCCAGCGCGCCAGGCGCTCTTCGATCTGATGAAAGCGCATGCACAGGTTGGCCTGGGCCAGTTGCGCCATCAGCACATAGAGGTATCGATGCACTACCCGCCGTAACGGCGGGCTGTCCTCGAGCAAGCGGTTCAGCGTTTGCGCGCTCAGACGCAGGGCGCTGCCGCTGCTCTGCACGAACGCGCGCAAGCGCGCCGTAGGCACACTCAGTGCCAGCGAGGCGCCGAGCATTCCCTCGTTCCCGATCAGGCCCGCATCCAGCGGCGGGTGATCGGTCGCGACCGCAACGGTGACGATCATGCCACGCTGCGGGAACCACACATGTTCAAGGAATTCGTCGGCCTCGCACAAGACCTCGCCAGCCTCCAGCTCCACCGGCTCGCAGGTCGCCAGCAGGCGCTGTCGCTCAAGTGGCGGCAGCGCTGCAAGCAGTCGATTGGGCACGGGTCCCTGGCTAGCCCTGCGCATGGCAAATTCCTGTATCGCGGCGCCATCGTGGGTGAGATCTAGCCAAACACGACAGTCGGGAATCCAGTGTGCGCGGGCTCGTTGCCAAGTTTCTGTACGTTCCCACACCAAAACCCCAAACAATCAGGAAGTTATTGTTGCGAGGTAGCCTTCCAGTTCCCCTTGTTCGGAAGCAGCCGATCGGATTCCTGCTTGACCACCTCGTAGCATTCGCAGCTAAGCACTTCCAGTTGCGGCCGGTCGAGCACCGTTATCTTGCCGCGGCTGTAGGTGATCACGCCGGCCTGCTGCAGCTTGCCAGCGGCTTCCGTCACGCCTTCCCGTCGACCCCAAGCATGTTTGCAATCAACTCCTGGGTCATCGTGAGCTGATTGGAGTTCAGGCGATCCAGTGACAGCAGCCAGCGGCACAGTTGCTGGTCTATCGAATGGTGGCGATTGCAGACCGCGGTCTGGGCCATCTGGGTGATCAGGGCCTGGGTGTAGCGCAGCATCAGCACGAGCAATTCACCGTGCCGGTTGAACTCCTCCTTCAGCATTGGGCCACGCAGACGGTAGGCATGGCCGGCGCTTTGCACGATCGCCCGGCTGGGGGTGGTTTCGCCACCCATGAACAGGGCCAGACCTATCAGGCCTTCATTGCCGACCACCGAGATCTCGGCCGACGAACCGTTTTCCATCACATACAGCAGCGAAACGATGCAGTCGACTGGAAAATAGACATGGCGCAAGGTACCGCCGGATTCGTACAGCACCTTGCTCAGTGGCATGTCCACCCTCTCAAGGTGCGGTTCGATACGACCCATGACGTCGTCTGACAAGGCGGCCAGCAAATGATTTTCGCGCGGGTTGTTCGGTGCGGCCACGACACAATGCTCTAGGCGCAACGGGGTATTGCGAACCCCTCATTGTAGGCCACAAGACAGGGCCACTGTGTTCGATTGCGAACATATGGCCGGGGTGCGATTCAAGCTGATGTCGGATGCGAAGCCGGAATCGGGATCGGGGTCGGGATCGGTTTCGGGATCGGGATCGGTATCGGTATCGGTATCGGGATCGGGATCGGGATCGGGGTCGGAATCGGGATCGGGATCGGGATCGGAATGGGATTTGGCCACCAACGACCAGCCATGTACCGGGCAGTCAGCTACAACCTCGCCAGCGACCAGTTCGTGGCGATGCTGACAACACAGGGGCGTCGGGACAACAAGGTTCACGAGGTGGCAGTCGGATAGGCCGGGAAAAGCTCGATCCCGATCCCGATACCGACCCCGAGGTGCGCTTCTAGTCATTCGAGTCCGAGGCAAGTAATCGGACCCTGGAACGCAACAACCCCGAAACCCAAAAGCAGCCCGCCCGAACGCCCCATGAACCTGCGTTCATGGAACATCCGAGCGGTAGACACTGGTCCAGCCAGCCCTTGCTGATCCCTCAGCCCTCAGCCCTCAGCCCTCTGCCCTCAGCCCTGATGGAGCGTCAGATCCTGGATCGTCGACCCATCAGCAGTGACACCACGAACAGGACGATGAAGACAAAGAACAGGATTTTCGCGATCCCGACGGCGGAGCCGGCGATACCGCCGAATCCGAGCACGCCGGCAATCAGCGCGATGACCAGAAAAACTATGGCGTAATGCAACATGAGCGTGCTCCTCGATGGGGTGGACCGGAGCCGATGCTTTTTAGCCTGGTCGGTCCCGGACAACCCGAATCATGTCGCCGGCCTGGCCATGCGTCGGTGCGCCGTCGCACATAGATGCACTGTCGGCGCTCCCGGGTCGAAATGGTGCGATAGCGTACAGACCGCCTTGCGCGCGGCATCCATCATCGTTGCAGAGTTTCGCTGTCTGCGTCGCCGCGCCCCGCGGTAGACCTGACCAAACCCGCTACCAGGAATCGCTGCCATGATGAGTCGTCTGACCCCCGTCGTTGCGCTTATGGCCTTTGTGCTCGTCGGCTGCCAGGAAACCACCACCGAAACCGCCAAAGACGTGTCTGATGCGCGCCAGGATGCTCAGCAGAATGTCCAGGATTCGCGCGAGGACAAGAATCGCGTTGTTGCCAGTGCCAGCGACGACGTAAGCGAAGCGCGCCGTGACTATGCCGACAGCGTTGCCGATGCGCGCAAGAAGCTCAGCCAGGCCGAAGCCGACGCCATGGCCAAGACTGCCCAGGCCGACTTTGAAGTCGCCCGTGCCCAGGCAAACGGGCGCGCCGAAGTCGAAAGGGAGAAGTGCGGCAGCATGACCGGCGTGGACCAGGACGCTTGCCTGAGCAGCGCCGAAGCTGAGTTGCAGGCCGAGTTGGCCGCCATTACCGCCAAGCGGGACGCCGCGCTGGTCAGTGCGGGCCATCGCGACTAGGGTTGACGCGAGTGGGCTGGCAAATGAGCCAGCGACTGCGTTGAACCGAACGGGCCGCAAGGCCCGTTTTTTTGTACGCTACTGCACCGCCGCCACAGCCTCGGTCCCAACGAACGGCTGCACCCCGATCGCCTGATGCAACTCGGCGGCGCGATAATAGCGATCGCCGCGCAGAGTCAGCGTGACCCGCCGCAGCGCCGCCAGATCGGCCAGCGGATCGCCGTCGAGCAGGACCATCTCGGCCCGATAGCCCGGCGCGATGCGGCCCATTTCGGCTTCCACTCCGACCACCTTCGCCGCGCCGATCGTCGCCAGCCGCAACACGTCCGCGGCAGGGATGCCGGCTTTGCCATACAACTCCAGTTCGCGCTGCAGGGTGAAGCCGGCCAGCGCATCGGTACCGGCCACCAGCGGCACTCCGGCATCGTGCAAGGCCTTGATCATCGCCAGCAGCGCATCGGCCGAGGCCGCATAGCGCTCGACTTTGTCCTCCGGAATGTCGATCGAGCCGGCCAGCAGGCTGCGCCGCACCGTCGGCGGCAGGTGGTCGGCGATCATCGCGTAGTTCGGGTCGATGCTGCCGGAACGGTGGCGGAACATGCTGTCGAAGATCGTCGCAGTAGGATCGACCACGGTGCCACGTTCGCGCAGCAGGGCAATGAACTC
>DAIMJK010000064.1:0-4215 GCA_036722245.1 Lysobacterales bacterium | reverse complement strand
GCACCGCGGTCGATTCAAGATCGAGTGAGGCTGCTTCCTCGGCGACCAGCGTGAAGCGCACGGGCGTACGGGTGTCGTGCTCGGGTTTGGCGAGGAAATTGAGGAACACCATGTTGATGTGCTGGATCTCATCGAAGCCTTCAAGCACCGCACGCTCGGCGGTCATGCCGGACGGGATATGCCCGGACAGCGTCATGCCGTGGCCGTGGATGGCCTCGGCCAGCGGCCGGACCCAATCGGGCGTGATCGAGGAGTAGATCTTGATGTGCGGGTAGTCGCGCTCGGCATACCAGCCGGCCATCTCGATTGCCTCCTCCAGACTCTCGGCCAGCCGGCCGGTCGGCGCGGCGAAGGGGCTGCGCTGGTCGATGAAGCCCGAGACGTGGATGTCGGTACCGATCACCTCACCCGCGGCCATCTGCGCCTTGACCGCCATCAGCCGATCATGGTCGTTGGCCAGATCGCGCACGGCGACCACCCCGGCGGCCACGTTGAGCAGCCCGTCGCCGATCGAAACATGCGCGTGCATGTCCCACAGTCCAGGCATCAACACGCGATTGGCTCCGTCGATGGTCTGGACTCCATCGCAGGCAATCGCATCGACGCTGCCAACCGCGCTGATCCGGCCTGCGCTGACACGTACTGCCATCGCCTCCCGCAACAGACCGGCGTCGATATCGAGCAGCCGGACCGGCGCAATGCACCAGTTGGCACTCAGTCGGTGAGTCAGGCGCTGCGCCAACAGGCGGTGATGGGCCTGGGCAATCTCGGTCTGGCGCGCCTCCAGAGCCGGTAACACTGCGCCCCAGCCCTCCGGCGTCATGCCCATCCAGCCGTAGGCCAGCGCGAACAACTCACGGTCCTCGTCCAGCCAGAGGTAGCTCGGCGAGAATCCCAGCCCGGACACGGCATACAGCGTGACCTCGCGGGTCTGGTCGGCATGCGTGACCGTCTGCGTATGCAGCGCCTCGATCCGCGCCTCGCCGCTGGGCAGCAGCGGCAGCCTCCCATCGGCGCTCGCCAGCAGCGCCCGTGCAAGCATCGCCCCCTGCTCCGGCGTGCCCTCACTGGCGACATAGAAAGCTCCGGCGGCATCGCTGTGCTGACCTGACTCGGCCGTGCTGCGCCAGCTCGCGCTGCCGTCGGCGGCCCGTTCGAAACGCTCCTCCACCGGCGAGCCCATGTAGGCCTTGCCGTCGACCTCCAGGCGAACGATCAACCCGCCAGCATCCAGCGCGATGCGCTCTTCCTGCTTCGGGCCACGACCACGATCATTGAACTCGAAACTGGAGTCACGGCGACCATCTGGATGGATACGCACCACCAGGCCACCTGAGCGTTCGCCCTGAGTCAGCCAGTCCAGCCGCCGCTCGACGACGCCGGTCTCGGCGGCCAATGGCAGACACAGGATCCCCAGCAAGACGGCGCTGCAGTAACGGAAATAGGTCATGGCGAGTAGTTCCTGGTTCGCGATCGAGCGGGGATTCTGACAGCACTGCGCAGCTGCGGGCGAGGCCGCCTGCCCGCGACCTCGACTCCCGCCTCTCGATTCTTCTCAAACGCGAAAGGGGCCCGCAGGCCCCTTCCATCGTGAATCCTTCGAGGCCCAGGCTCAGACCACGTAGACGAACACGAACAGGCCCAGCCAGACCACGTCGACGAAGTGCCAGTACCAGGCCACTGCCTCGAAGGCGAAGTGGTTGTCCTTGCTGAAATGACCCGCAATGCAGCGGCCAAGGATGACCGCCAGCATCATCGCTCCGAGGGTCACATGCATGCCGTGGAAGCCGGTCAGCATGAAGAAGGTGGATCCATAGATGCCCGAACTCAGGGTCAGGTTCAGATCGGAATAGGCGTGAATGTACTCATACACCTGAAAGAACAGGAAGATGATGCCGAGCACGATCGTCGCGATCATCCAGGCTATCAACGCACCACGCTTGCCCACTTTCAGCGCCCAGTGCGCCATCGTGATGGTCAGGCCGGAAATCAGCAGGATGACGGTATTGAGCAGCGGAATGCCCCAGGCCGGAATCGTGCTGAAGCGACCACCCAGATCACTCGGGCCGTTGGTAGGCCAGGCCGCAGTGAATTCTGACCAGATGAACTGGTTGGTGGAGAAACCGTCACCTTCGCCGCCCAGCCACGGCACGCTGAAGACGCGGGCATAGAACAGCGCACCGAAGAAGGCGGCAAAAAACATCACCTCGGAAAAGATGAACCACGCCATGCCCTGGCGGAAGGAGATGTCGACCTGCTCGTTGTACAGGCCCTGGAGGTGCTCGCGAATGACGTCGCCAAACCAGCCAAAGAGCATGATGACGATCATCAAGGTTCCCAGACCCAGCATCACCCCGCCACTGGCACCGCCATTGACCAGATTGGCCGCACCAAACATCAGCAGGAACAGCGACACCGAACCGAAGATCGGCCAGCGGCTTGCGTGGGGGACGTAGTAGGCGCCTTGTGCGTGTGCCATCGTGCTCGCTCGCGTATGGGAAGGGTCGTTACGGGGTGACGATCCAGTGCACGGATCGTCTACGAGCCCGGATTATCGGCGACCAGCGGATCATTGACCAGCCCGGCCGACTCGGCCGCAACGCGCTGGGTCGCCAGATCATTGAGGAAGAAGGTGTAGGACAGAGTCACCACCTTCACATTCTGCGGCAGATCGGGATCAATGACGAACCTCACTGGCATCTCGCGCTGCTCGCCAGCCTCCAGCAACTGCTCGGTGAAACAGAAGCACTCGGTCTTGTTGAAGTAGATCGAAGCCAGATTCGGCGCCACGCTGGGCACCGCCTGACCGACCAGTGGCTGATCATCGATATTCTGCGCGTAGTACAACGCGGTCGCCAACTCGCCTGGGTGGACCTTCATTTCCGCCACTTCAGGCCGGAATCGCCATGCCAGACCGCTGTGTGCCGCGGCATCAAACTGAACCGTGATCAGGCGCGAGGTGTCCACTACCAGCGCCTGGGCAGCGCCACCGATCTGGCCGGTCTTGCCGTTGACTCCAGTGATCTCGCAGTAGATGTCGTAGATCGGAATCAGCGAGAAACAGAAGAAGAAGGCACCGCCACAGGCGATCAGGGTCCGCTTGACCACGCGGCTGTGGTCGACGGGCGCAGCCACCGATGCAGCATCGGGGGCGTCGATCATCCGCCGGGGAGCCTCATTGTCGGTCATGACCCAGCCCCTCCATTGAGTATCGCGCGCAAGAAGAACGCGGCGTAGATCCCGAATGCGATCAAGGCCACGATGAGGGCCGTCCGGCGTGCAGCCGGACGGCGTCGGTCGCTATCCACCTTCGGAGGCTCGCTCAATGGGTCACGTCGCCATGAGCCAACTGGCGGTCATCGATCACCGGCGGCGTGGCGAAGGTGTGGTGGGGAGCCGGCGAAGGCAGGGTCCATTCCAGCCCGCGCGAGCCTTCCCAGACGCCACTGGTCGCCTTCGCGCCCTTTCGCAGCAGGCAGCAATCGATCAGGATCCAGACGAAGATCAGCTGGGCAAAACCGAAGCCAAAGGCGCCAACCGAGGAGATGAAGTTGAAGTCGGCGAAAGCGACGTTGTAGTCGGGAATGCGACGCGGCATGCCAGCCAGGCCGAGGAAGTGCTGCGGGAAGAACAGCACGTTGACGAAGATGGTCGACAGCCAGAAATGCCACTTGCCGAGCATCTCGTTGTACATCACCCCGGTCCATTTGGGCAGCCAGTAGTACACGCCAGCCATGATCGAGTAGATCGCTCCGGTCACCAGCACATAGTGGAAATGAGCTACCACGAAGTAGGTGTCGTGGTACTGGAAGTCGGCAGGTACGATTGCCAGCATCAGACCGGAGAAGCCGCCGATCGTGAACAGGATCACGAAGGCAATGGCAAACAGCATCGGCGTCTCGAAGGTCATCGAGCCCTTCCACATGGTAGAGACCCAGTTGAAGACCTTTACCCCGGTAGGCACCGCGATCAGCATCGTGGCGTACATGAAGAACAAGGCGGCGCCGAGCGGCATCCCGACCGTGAACATGTGGTGGGCCCAGACGATGAACGACAGGAAGGCGATCGAGGCGGTGGCGTAAACCATCGCCTGGTAGCCGAACAATGGTTTGCGTGCAAAGGTCGGGATGATCTCGCTGATGATGCCGAAGGCCGGCAGAATCATGATGTAGACCTCGGGGTGCCCGAAGAACCAGAAGATGTGCTGGAACATCA
>DAIMJK010000063.1:3714-13215 GCA_036722245.1 Lysobacterales bacterium | reverse complement strand
CGTAGACCATCGCGGACAGCACGGCCGCCTCATCGAGCAGCCGCTGACACTTGAAACGCCCTTCCCAGAACTTGCCGGTGCACTTGTTTGTAGGAGGGAGCTTGCAGGCGACCGCAGTAGCGGGCTTTGGTGCCTTTTGGCGGGCCGAAGAGCGAAGGCCGCGCTGCGCGCTGCGTATCGCGAGCAAGCTCCCTCCTACAAGTGCCTTTGCGTCATTGCGGCGATCTTGTGCGGTTGGCGGGATATGACCACCCTCCCTCGCCGGCTGCGCCGTCGGCGGGCCTGCGGCCCTCGGGTCGCCTGCAAGCAACCTTCTACAGTGGCCTTTGGGCGATGGCGGCGATCTTGCGCGGTTGGCGGGGTATGACCGCCCTTCCTCGCCGGCTGGGCCGTACGTCAGCTCGCCCTTGCGACCGCCACCGGCCGCACCCGCGGACCCAGAGTCAGCAGCAGCGCCAGCACCAGGCCCATCGCGCCCAGCGCCAGCCACTGCAGATCGATCCAGCCCGGCACGGTCACCGCGCGACCGGCAAGCAGCGAGGACAGCGCCATCGCGCTGAACATCAGCGCATCGTGGATGCCCTGGGCCATGCCCTTTTCGTGCTCGGCGTATTGCTGGGTCAGCAGCGCGTTACCGCCGACGAACATCAATGCCCAGCCGATGCCCAGCAGTGTCAGCGCGCTGATGAAATGGGCCACGCTGGTGCCGTGCAGGGCGATGCCGGCGCAAGCGGCGATGATGACGATGCCGACCGCGATCGCGGTGCGCGGACCGAGCCGGTCGATCAGCGCGCCGCTGAACAGCATCGGCGCGTACATCCCTACCATGTGCCATTGCAGCGCCCACGAAGCGTCGGCGAAGGGATAGGCGCAGGCCTGCATCGCCAGCGGCGTCGCCGTCATCAGCAGGTTCATCGTCGCCCAGGATCCGGCCGATGCCACGACCGCGAGCCAGAATCCCGGTCGCCGGAACAGCGCAGCACTGGACTGCTGAACCACGTCGACGCGCGGCGGCAGCGGCGGAAAGCGCAACAAGCGGGTCACGCCGAACACCAGCAATGCCAGCACGATCAGCGTCAGATAGGTCGCCATGTAGGCCGGCGCCATCAGGTCGACGGTCCAGCGACTGAGCGCCGGGCCGAGGAAGGCGCCGAGCAGGCCGCCGGCCAGGACCAGACTGATCGCCCGCGCCCGATGCTGCGGTTCACAAAGATCGACCGCGGCAAAACGCAGGTATTGGCCGGCGGCGTTGTACAGACCGAAGATGAAGGTCCCCACACAAAGCAGGCCGAACGAGCCCCAGGCGACCGCCAGCGCGGTCAGCAGCGCCCCCACCATCGCCGCCACGCAGCCCAGCGCGAAACCAGCGGCGCGGCCATGGCGCTGCATCAGCAAGGAGATCGGCAGCGTTGACAGCGCCCCGCCGAGCACGAAGCAGGTCACAGGCAAGGTCGCCAGTGCCGGATTCGGCGCCAGCGCAAAGCCGGTCAGCCCGTTGACACTGATCAGCATCGCATTGCCGGTCAACAAGAGGCCCTGACCGAGGCTGAGCAGGGGAATGGCGCGGTTGGGCCGCATCAGGCGGGTTCGCTGCACAAGAAGGCTGCGGATGATAGGCCAAGCGTGGCCGGACGGCGTACAGACGATGGTCAGGAGGAAGTAGCGCGGTCCCGGCGCGCATATTGCCGCGATCTTCGCCTGAGCGGATTTCGCGCCGGCGGCCGCGTCTCCATGCGAAGCGACTAAACCCTTCGCGTCGTTGGCCACGTCTCCGGCTCCCGAAGTGGAGATTTGGACGAACGCTCGAAGACCATCCGAAGCGGCGCGGAGCGCCGCACTCCAAAGTTGCTGTCGCGCCGTCCTGTGCCCTACTGTGCGCCGATCCTTCTCTCGACACTTCCCATGCCCGAACCCCAACCCAGCATGCCGCGCACCCTGACCATCGCAGGTTCCGACAGCGGTGGTGGCGCCGGCATCCAGGCCGATCTGAAGACCTTCAGCGCCTTCGGCGCCTACGGCATGACGGTGATCACAGCGCTGACCGCGCAGAACACGCTCGGCGTGCAGGGCGCGATGCCGGTGCCGCCGGACTTCGTCGCGCTGCAGTTCCGCTCGGTTGTCGATGACATCGGCGTGGATGCGCTCAAGACCGGCATGCTGGGCGATTCGGCGATGGTGGAGCGGGTCGCCGGCCTGATCGCTGACTCGGCGCTGGACCGGGTGGTGGTGGACCCGGTGATGATCGCCAAGGGCGGAGCGGCGCTGCTGGCCGACGATGCCATCGACTGCCTGCGGCGACTGCTGCTGCCACGAGCGCTGGTGTTGACACCGAACCTGCCCGAGGCCGCCGCGCTGGTCGGTGCCGACAGACTGGACAGCGAGGCGCAAGTCCGCGAAGCGGCGCGCGCATTGCACGCGCTGGGACCGCGCTACGTGATCATGAAGGGCGGCCATCGGCCCGGCGACGAGTTGGTCGATCTGCTCTACGACGGCGAGACTTGCAGCGAGATCCGCAGCCGCCGCATCGACACCCGCCACACCCACGGCACCGGCTGTACCTTTGCCGCCGCGCTGACCGCGCTGCTCGCTCGCGGCGAGTCCATCGAGCAATGCTTCAGCCTGGCCCACGCCTACGTCCGACGCGCGATTGCGAGCAATCCCGGGCTCGGCGGCGGGTATGGGCCTTTGAATCACCTGGTTTGAGGGCACAGGGCCCAGGGCACAGGGCCCAGCAGATCAAGCGCCACTTCAAGGAGGGTTGGACCTCGACGATCAGGTGTGGACTGGGCCCTGGGCCCTGAGCCCTGTGCCCTGGGCCCTCGGAGCCGAAGCGCTGTCGCCCCTGCGCTGCACCCGCTCGAGCGCTATCATCCCCCCATGCGTATTGCCTCCTGGAATGTGAACTCGCTCAAGGTCCGCCTGCCGCAGCTGGAAGAGTGGCTGGCGAGCTTTGCGCCGGACGTGGTCGCGCTGCAGGAAACCAAGCTGGAGGACAGCAAGTTTCCGCGCGAGGCGATCGAGGCGGCCGGCTATCAGGTCGTCCATAGCGGCCAGAAGACCTACAACGGGGTCGCCCTGCTGGCGCGCGAGCCCTTGCTCGATCCGGTCATGGACATTCCGGGTTTCGACGATCCGCAGCGGCGGGTGATCGCTGCCACGGTCGACGGAATCCGGATCGTCGATGTGTATATCGTCAACGGCCAGGTCGTCGGCAGTGAAAAGTTCGAGTACAAAATGCGCTGGCTGGCCGCGCTGCGAAACTGGCTGGCGAGCGAGATCGAGAGCTATCCGCAGCTGGTGCTGCTGGGCGATTTCAACATTGCCCCGGCCGATATCGACGTGCATGACCCGGTCGCCTGGCATGAGCAGATCCTTTGCAGCACACCGGAGCGCGAAGCCCTGGCCAGCCTGCAGGCACTCGGCCTGGTCGACAGCTACCGCCATTTGCACCCGGATCAACAGGCCTTTTCGTGGTGGGACTACCGTCAGGCCGCCTTCCGCCGCAATCTGGGACTGCGCATCGATCTGGTGCTCGTTTCCGCGCCCCTGCAGGCGCGCCTGAAAGCGGCCGACATCGACCGCACACCGCGCTACTGGGAGCGCCCGTCCGATCACACGCCGGTCTGGGCGGAGCTGGCGTGAGGGTCCGCGCAATGATTCCGTTGCACCGAGGGCGTCCCTGGGCCTCGCCGGCAAGGCGCACTTCTTTGCAGGGAATGGCCCATCCCTTGCCAGGAAACGCAACGCCGCTGGCGTGGTCCAGAGGTGGCCAAATGCGCGAAGCTGTTGTTGCGCGGACCCTGAGGACCGGACGGTGAGTGAGGACTGGGTCTCCAACCTGTTCGACAGCCACGACTATGATGAGCTGGACGGCTTGCTGGCCGAACTGCCGACCGAGGACGGTTTGCGCATTGATGGAGCCCAGGGCCTGCTGGCGGCATTGGCGATCGGACCCGAAGCGATCGCCCCGTCTGACTGGCTACCGATCGTGCTGGGTGAGGATCCGGAACTGCTGGCTTACGACGAGGTCGATCTGGTGTGCGGCATGCTGCTTCGGCTCGCAGCCAATGTCAGTCACAGCCTGGATCATTTCGTTTTCGAGCCAGTGTTCATGCAGTCTGAGGAAGACGGCGAGATCCAGATTGATCCGGGCGGATGGTGCGAGGGCTTCTCGATCGGCATCGACCTGCAGTCCGAACGCTGGGAACGGCAGCTGCGCAGCGATCCGGCGCTGATGGAGTTGCTCAGCCCGATCCTGCAACTCGGCGTTGAGACCGGAGTGTTCGAGGACATCCAGCGTGACGATCTGCCGGCGCTGACCGAAGATGAGCGCGATGGCCTGATCCGCGTGCTGCCGGCGCGCCTGATCGACCTGCGCCATTATTGGGAGGAACATCGTGATGAGCCTTATGACACGCAGGCATCGTTCCACTAGCTCGGCCGGCGCAAGCACCTTCGCGGCCTGGCTGCTCGGTATTGCAGTGCTTGGCAGCCTGCCGGCGCATGCGGCGCCGGTGCTGTTGATCCATGGCGGGGCCGGCACGATCAATCGCGGCGAGCTTGATCCGGCGACCGAGCAATCCCTGCGCGCCGATCTGCGCGCTGCATTATTGGCCGGTGCGGCCGAGTTGAAGGAAAGCGATTCGGCCGAGGCGGCGGTGGTTGCAGCGGTGCGCGTGCTGGAGGAGTCGGCCCATTTCAACGCCGGCAAGGGCGCCGTGTTTGATGCCGAGGGCGGTCACCAGCTCGATGCCTCGCTGATGCGCGGCTGGGATCGGGCGGCCGGGGCGGTGGCGGGCCTGCGCACCACACGCAGCCCGATCCTGGCGGCGCAAGCGGTGATGAGCGGCAGTCCACACGTGATGCTGAGCGGTCCGGACGCCGATGGCTTCGCCGCCACCCAAGGACTCGAACAGGTCGCCAATGACTGGTTCGACACCGAGTTCCGGCGCGGTCAATGGCAGCGCTGGCAGGCGCAGCAGGCTGATACCACCGCCGCGGTGCAGGCCGGACAGCTACCCGCGGACTATCTGTACGGCACTGTCGGTGCGGTGGCGCGTGACCGCAGCGGCCGGTTGGCGGCAGCCACCTCCACCGGCGGCATGACCGGCAAGCGCTGGGGCCGGGTTGGCGATGCGCCGATCATCGGCGCCGGCACCTGGGCGGACGAGGGCTGCGCCGTGTCGGCCACCGGTCACGGCGAGTACTTCATCCGCCTGGGCGTGGCCCAGCGATTGTGCAATCGGGTCGCCTTTCAGGGCCGCTCGGTGGCCGCAGCGGCGCAGCGGGTGATCATCGAGGAACTGACCGAACTGGGTGGCACCGGCGGGGTGATCGCGCTGGGCCCGAGCGGCGAGCACGCGATGAGCTTCAACACCACCGGCATGTATCGCGGCTGGATCGACGCCCAGGGCGAGTTACACGTGGCGATCTACGCCGAGGATTCCGGACCGTCCGCAAAGGAGGCGCCGTGATGAGCCGGCAAATGCAGGGCGCATCTGGCTGGATCGCCGCGCTGGCGATTTTGCTGTTGCTTGCGCTGGCGTCTCCGATCAGCGCGGCGACCGTCTACAAGTGCAAGGGTGCCAACGGCACGATCAGCTATCAGGGCACGCCGTGCAAGCCCGGCACCCTGATCAAGCGCATCACGCCCGATCCGGCACCGCGGCCACCGCCGGCAGCGGCCGTCCCGGCGCAGTCACCGGCCGCCAGCGCACCGGCAGCCCCTGCCGCACCGCCGCCGCCCCCCAGCCCGAGCGCCCCGCCGCGTCCGACCGTGGCGTACAAGTGCACCGACTACAAGGGCGACAGCTACTACTCGGCCAGCCTCAACCCGCGCCGGCACAACGTCCCGCTGTACGCCCTGGAGCAGCCGCCGCCCACTGTACCCGGCAGCGGCCTGTCGCCGGACGCGCGAATCTGGGTCGAGGACAAATGCGTTGAAGTCTCCAACCGCGAGGCCTGCGGCTACTACAAGGAACAGCTCGAGTTCGTGCTCGCCCAGCAACGCCGCGGCGTCGGCGACGCCAACAAGCTCGAACGCGAACGCAAACGCTTGACCGCGATCCGGAACAGCCGGTGCGGGTAGTAGAAAGATCCGTTTTGGGTTTTAGGTAAGAGCAAAAGCAGACGCATTATCACTGCTCTTCTGGGCCCTGTGCCCTGTGCCCTGTGCCCTGTGCCCTGATCTTCTCACCGTCAGCCCTGCGTCTGCGATTCAAGTTGTCGCTCCCATTCGCGAATGAGGTCAGCGTCAATCCTCGCGCGTGACCCGCAGCACTTCCTCGACCGAGGTGGTGCCGGCCAGGCACTTGCGCCAGCCGTCTTCGAGCAGGCTGGGGGTGCGCTGGCGGGCGGCAGCTTCGAGTGCCTGTTCGCTGGCATTCTCGTGGATCAGGCTGCGCATCGCGTCATCGACGATGACCAGCTCGTACAGGCCGGTGCGGCCCTTGTAACCGGCGTGGCGACCGCCCAGATCGGCGCGCGGCTGATACAGGTTGATCGGCTCGCCGCGCTGCTTGCCGAAGGCGAGCAGTTCGGACAGGGTCGCCGGATAGGCCTCGCTCAGTGCCGGGTCGAGCCGCCGCACCAGCCGCTGGGCGAGCACGCCGACCAGCGAGGACGACAGCAGGAAGGGCTCGATGCCCATGTCGCGCAGGCGGGTCACCGCGCCGACCGCGCTGTTGGTGTGCAGGGTGGATAGCACGAAATGGCCGGTCAGCGAGGCCTGCACCGCGATGCGGGCGGTCTCCAGATCACGGATCTCGCCGACCATGACCACATCCGGATCCTGCCGGAGGATCGCCCGCAGGCCGCGCGCAAAGCTCATGTCGACCTTGCTGTTGACCTGAGTCTGGCCGATGCCGTCGATGTAGTACTCGATCGGATCTTCCACCGTCATGATGTTACGCGAGCTGTCGTTGAGCCGGGTGAGACCTGCGTACAGCGTGGTGGTCTTGCCCGAACCGGTCGGGCCGGTCACCAACAGTATCCCGTGCGGGCGCTGGATCAGTTCGTCCAGCGGGGTCAACGTGGACGGATCCATGCCCAGCTGGGCCAGGTCGATGCGACCAGCCTGCTTGTCCAGCAGGCGCAGCACGACCCGTTCACCGAAGGATGCCGGAATGGTCGACACGCGCACATCGACCGGCCGACCGGCGATGCGCAGGCCGATGCGGCCATCCTGCGGCAGGCGCTTTTCGGCGATGTCCAGCTTGGCCATGACCTTGATTCGCGAGACCACCGGCGCAGCCAGGGTCTTGTGCGGGCTGAGTACCTCGCGCAGCACGCCGTCGATGCGGAAACGCACCACCAGGCGCTGCTCGTAGGGCTCGATATGGATGTCCGAGGCCTGCTGGCGGATCGCCTCGGCCAGCATCGCGTTGATCAGCCGGATGATCGGTGCGTCGTCCTCACTCTCGAGCAGATCGGCCTCGGGCAGCGCGTCTGCGATCTGCTCCAGGGTCAGCTTCTGGTCGATGTCGGCGGCCATCTGCGCCGCGTCGTCGCCGCCGGATTCGTACAGCTCACGCACGCGGCGGTCGAAGGGCTCGGCGGCGAGTGCTTCGAGCTTCAGTGGTCGACCGCAGTAGCGCCGCAACTCCAGCAGCACCTCCGGCTTGACGTCCGGCCGATGGATCACCTCAGCCCGGTCGGCCTGATAGGCGACCACGGTGGCGCCATGGCGGCGGGCGAAGCCGAAGCTGGGGCGGGGGGGAGGCGCCGGATGTGGGTTCGCGTTCGGTGCGGTCATCGAAGCACAGATGTGACAGAGGGCCCAGGGCCCAGGGCCCAGGGCCCAGTTGGCTCGATGCCGCTTGTGCAACGAGGCGAGGTGACGCCAGAAGCAAGGCCAGCGCGACCGGGATTGCGCGCTTTCTGGGCCCTGGGCCCTGGGCCCTGGGCCCTGAGAAGCTGAATCCCCTCAGTGCTACAGCGCATCACCGCTGACCTTCCCCGCCCCCGCCGGCCATCGGCTCGCCCTGCGGCAGGCCCTGGCGCAGGAAGTCCTGCATCTCCGGCAACAGCGGGGTCACCTCATCGGGCAGCAGGCCGCTGTTCTGCTCGCGTGCGCGCAGTTGTTCAGTGCGCAGATAGTTGTATTTCTCGCTCGAGATCAGTGCCTCGGTGGCGCTGTCGCGGGCGATGCTGGGAGTCAGGAAGATCATCAGGCTGCGTCGCTCCTTGCTGGAGGAGCGGTACTTGAACAAATTGCCGACCACCGGGATCGAGCCCAGTCCCGGCACCTTCTGGACCGAGTCGGTGAGCTGCTCGCTGGTCAGGCCGCCGAGCACCAGCATCGCGCGATCGCGCACCAGCACGCGCGTTGTCAGTTTGCGGGTGTTGGTGATCAGATCCACCGCAGCGCCCTGTTGATTGCTAGGGGCCAGGCTGGACACTTCCAGATCGATGTCCAGCACCACCGAGTCGCCCTCGTTGATGTGCGGAGTGACCTTCAACTTCAGCCCCACTTCCTTGCGGTCGATGGTCTGGAACGGGTTGACGACACCGGACTGCCCGCCGCTGGTCGTGGTCGTCCCAGTGCTGGCGTACTGGCCGGTCAGGAAGGGTACTTCCTGGCCCACGCTCAGGGTTGCTTCCTGGTGATCGAGCGTCATCGTCGACGGCGTGCTCAACACGTTCGAGGCGGTATCGGCGGCCAGCGCGCGGACCAGCGCGCCGAGCTGGAGGAACTCACCGTCCAGTCCTGGTATCGCGACAGTCCCGCTTACGTAACCGAGGTTCAGACCCGCCTGCCCGGCTAGCGCCCCCGGGTTGAGCGTGGCGTTGATTATCCCGCCGGCGCTGGGGAAGTTGGTTCCGCCAATCACGCCGCTGCCGTTGAAGTCATCGTTGGTAGCCTGCCATTGCACGCCGATCTCGCGCGCGATGTTGTCCGAGACCTCGGCGATCAACGCCTCGATCAGCACCTGAGCACGGCGAATATCCAACTGTCTCACGACCTCCCGCAGGTCACGGAACACCGCCGGCGGTGCATTGATGACCAGCGAATTGGTTTCCTGATGCGCCTGGATGGCCGGCTTGCTGTCGCCTTCGCCCTCACCCGGCCGGGTCCCGCCGAAGGTCGCCAGCGCGGTCTCCAGAATGGGCACCAGCTGCTCGGCATCGGCATAGCGCAGATAGATCACCTGCAAGGTCTCCGATCCGCTCAGCGGTGTGTCCAGATGCGCAATCAGGGCCTTCGCCCGCAATCGCTTGCCTCGATCACCGGCGATCAGGATCGAATTGGTGCGCTCGTCGGCGGCAATCTTGTTGGCGCTGCCATCACTGGCACCGTTGGCCTGCAGCAGAGTCAGTGTGCGGACCACTTCGGCGGCGTTGGCATGCTGTAGCGGAATCACCTCGACCTCGGACGCGGAAGCCTGGTCGAGCCGAGCGATCAGCGACTGGATCCGATCGACATTGGCGGCGCGATCGGCGATCAGCAGCGTGGAGGAGGTCGGATGCGGCAGCAGCTGGGCCGATTGAGGCACCAGCGGC
>DAIMJK010000063.1:0-3704 GCA_036722245.1 Lysobacterales bacterium | reverse complement strand
AGTTCGGACGGACTCAGATGGTTGACCTGCACGATGCGAGTCACCAGCGCATCCGGCGCACTGGCGCCCGGTCCGGCCGGAGCGTCCTGGCTGGCCAGCGCTTCGGGCACGATCTTGATGATGTTGCCGGCTCCCACCGCGGCGAAGCCATTGACCCGCAGCACCGACAGGAACACGTCGTAGACCTCGTCGGCGTTCATCGGTCGATTCGAGATGACATTGACCTTGCCGGTCACGCGTGGGTCGATGATGAAATTGCGACCGGTGATCTCCGACACCGTCGCGATCAGCGAACTGATCTCCGCATCGCGCAAATTCAGGGTGTGCCCCACGCCCGTGGCGGTCGCGTTCGGATCGGCCACGTAGACCGGCGGCTGTTGCGCCTGCAGGCCGCTGGCGACTGCCAGGCACAGCGCGATGGAGGCAAGCAGGCGCCAGGGCATGCGGGGCGATCGGTAGGTCATGGCGTTTGATCCAGGTTGATCGGAGGCAGGGCGAGTTCTTGTCCATCGCGGCGTACCGACAGGCGTACGCTGCGCGCATTCTGCAACTGGCGGGCGATCTCCGCACCCTTGCCGAGCGAATCGATGCGAATGCCGTTGACCTCGGTGACGATGTCATTGGGTTGCACACCGGCCCGGCTGAGCAGTTGCTGCTGGCTACCGGCGTTCAGTCGCACCCCGACGAAGCGTCCGCTTTCGATCACCGGCAGCGCCGTCACCGAGCGCGCCAGCGCCGCCGGGTCGGCCAGCGCCTGGGCCCGAACCGCCTCCCAGGCCACCGTGCTGCCGCCGGCCACGGGGTCAACGAAGCTGCTGCCCTGACCGGGCAGGCTGGGAACGGACGGGCTGGCGCCGGTCGGATTCGGTCGTGGCGGCGCAGCCTGCCCTGACGAATAACTGCTCGTGTTGCCGACCGCCGCAGTGCCCAGCGGCAGCTTCTCGCTGCGACCGTCCACCCGCAGGATCACGTGGTCGGCGTGAACCGATTCCAGCCGCGCACCGCCCGGCAGGAACATGCCTGGAGTGTAGCTGCCCTCACCCGCCGGATCGGCAATCAACGCGCGTGCCTGACTGGCCACCGCGGCAGTGAAGGTACCTTTCAGCACCAGGTCCAGCGCAGTTGTCGGCGCCTGGCTGGCACTGACCGGTTGTGGTCCGCTGCCGAAGAGGTTGTAGTCAGCCAATGGAATGGTCGGCGCCGAAGGCGGTTGTACACCGCCCAGATCGGCGCTCAGGGTGGGCAGGGGAGGCGCCGGTGCCAACCACAACCACAGCGCCTGGACCAGAGCCAATGCCAGCAGCAACACGGCCGCGATGACGCCGGCGCGCACCGCCAGGTCGATCAGGTCGTCTCGTGCAGGTTCGGCCCAGATCATTGCCACGCTCGCCTTCCCTCCCCGTGTTCAGGCGTCGCCGTTGCTGTCTTTCGGTGCGCTCCCGCCACCCTCGCCGGGACCAGTCTTGCCTCGGTTCGGGCGTCGGCGCCGCCGCGGTTTGGGCTCGCTCGCACCTGCCTCGGCCGGCCGCTCGTTGACAACCGCCGGGCTGGCTGTCTTCTCGCCTTCGGACCGCGTCGGCCTGACCGCCGATTCGCTACGCGAACGGCCGCCACTGGCCGAACCACCGCCCGATCCCCCGGAACGTGAGCGGCCGGATGACGATCCGCCGCCACCGCCGCCCGGCCGCGGACGACGACTGCCATCGCGGCCGCGCGGACCACCGCGATCATCGCGCCGGGGCGCCCGGCTCAAATGAAAGGCGGGCATGTCGGCGAGCAATTCGGTCTCGACCTGGGCGACCGGTATCTTGTGATCGATGTAGCGTTCGATGTCCGGCAGGCTGATCGCGTAGCGCTCGCAGGCAAAGCTGATGGCATCGCCGCTGGCACCGAAGCGGGCGGTGCGACCGATACGGTGGACATAGTCCTCGGCATCCTGCGGCAGATCGTAGTTGAATACATGCGAGACGTCGGGAATGTGCAGACCGCGGGCAGCCACGTCGGTGGCCACCAGGATCGCGATGTCACCTTCGCCGAAGCGGCCGAGCAGGGTCTGGCGCTTCTGCTGCGGCACGTCGCCGGACAGCACCGCGGTGACCAGACCGATCTGATTGAGCCGGTTGGCGATCTGTTCGGCGGCGTGCTTGGTGTTGACGAAGACGATCGAGCGGGTCGCGTCCATCCGGCGCATCAGCCCCACCAGCAACGGCAATTTCTCCTCGCTGGCCGGGAAATAGACTTTCTGGGTGACCTGTGCGGCGGTGATGCTGTCGCTTTCCACCACCACCTTGCGCGCCTCGTCCATATGCTCATAGGCCAGTTCCATGACCTTGAAGGACAGCGTCGCCGAGAACAGCATGCCCTGGCGGTACTCACGCGGAGCACATCGGCGCAGCAGGAAGCGGACGTCGGCGATGAAGCCCAGATCGAACATCCGGTCGGCTTCGTCCATCACCACCACTTCGGCGGCGCGCAGGCTGTAGACGTGTTGCTTGAGATAATCGATCAACCGACCCGGCGTACCGATCAGGATGTCAACACCGTCCTCGAGTTCCTTGCGCTGCTTCTCATAGTCGATGCCGCCGTAGGCCAGCCCCAGCCGCAAGCCGGTGTAGGCACCCAGCAGTACCGCGTCCTTGTGGATCTGAATCGCCAACTCGCGCGTCGGGGCCAGGATCAGCGCGCGCGGATCGGCCGGTCGGCGGTCGTTTACGGCGGGTCTGGTGAGCAGGCGCTGCATGATGGTGAGCAGGAAGGCTGCGGTCTTGCCGGTGCCGGTCTGGGCCTGGCCGGCGATGTTCTCGCCTTCCAGTGCCGGTGGCAGGGCGAGCGCCTGGATCGGTGTCAGGCGATGGAAGCCGGCCTCGTCGAGGCCTTGCAGTAACGTGGGATGAAGGCCCAGGCTGTGGAAATCAACGTCGGTAAGTACAGGTTGGCTCATGCTTCTTCCAGCCCCGCTGCGACGCGCCACCCGTCTGGTGACGATCCCCGGGGCACTGTCGGGGAGTTGGACATGCAGACCGGTTTGGATTGACCCCCACCCGATTTTGCGACCAAACTTGCACGCGCCAAATGTTGCACTAGTGTGTTCCACTTGGGCGGCTGGCAGGTCGTGCATGCCGCCGTTTCGACCAGCTGCATCGTGCAACTTCAGCCGGTTTTGAACAAGTGTAGCTTATTCATTGATTTTATAGCGGAGTAACCCACACCGTGAGCGATCGCGTGAAGCATGTCGGCGACGCCGACTTCGAACAGGAAGTATTGTCCGGCAGCGCGCCGGTGCTGGTCGATTTCTGGGCCGAGTGGTGCGAACCCTGCAAGCGCATCGAACCGGTGCTGCATGACCTGGCTGACCAGTACGCCGAGCGCCTGCGGGTGACCAAGGTCAACGTCGAGGCCTCGCCGGCCCTGGCCAGCCAGTACCGCGTCCGCGGCCTGCCGACCTTCATGATATTCAAGGACGGCCAGGTCCATTCGACCCAGATCGGCGCGGTCAGCAAGATGCAGTTGAGCCAGTTCATCGAGAGGGCGCTCTGAGGAGACTGGTGGGCTCGAAGGCCTTTTGGCTGGGCGGCGTTCTTGAACCGGGGCCCAGGGCTCAGGGCCTAGAAGAGCAGGGATCGACCCAAGGCGGAACGGAGTTCGCGATGCAGTTCACATACGCCGCCAAGCGGCTCTTGACCTGTCTGGGCCCTGGGCCCTGA
>DAIMJK010000062.1:0-13283 GCA_036722245.1 Lysobacterales bacterium | reverse complement strand
TGAAGCGGACCAGATTGCAGAACGGCCGACGCAACACCTTGTATTCGACGATCGGTACCTCATGCCCATGCGCCTCGACGGTACGGATGTTGAACTCGGGCTTCTCGTAGGCCTTGCCGATCCGGTGGAACAGTTCGTAACCGGCCGCCATGCGGCCTGATCCGGGCAGTTTCGACAACCAGCTCGATTCGGAGCCAAAGGCCTTGGCGCCGGCTTCAGACCACGACACCAATGGGCTCATCAGGTCGCGCTGGAATTCGTGCATTTGGTACAACATCATCGTGCGCCTGTCACAAACGTGACCTCCGATGGTACCCGGTCGAATGTTGTTGCAGTGCAAAAAAGCGTAGCGGGGGTGTTGGACGAAGGTCTAAGGTGGTGGGTAGCGGGGTGCGGCGTCGAAGTGGGGTTTTGGGTCGGCGGCGCAGCAAAAGGGCCCAGGGCTCAGGGTCCAGCCAGGTCAGGATTCGCTGGCTGGCGATCCGGTCATGTCCGCCAGCGAGTCACACGCCGGTCGCGACAGCTTTGGCTCGATCAAGGCATCTTCGTCCACGCACACCCAAACTGCAGTCCCCGTCGCGCTGTCGTGCCGCAGGTCCAGCTTGGTGTTGCGCAGCCCTCTGGGCACGTTGAACTCGTCTGCGAATTGCAGTGTCAGCGTGCCGTCGGCAAAGGCTACGGCAAGGCCAGGTGCGATTTCGCCAAGCGCAGGGGCGTCGTTGCCCAGTTCCGGCCAGGTCCGCGCTGCTCGGCGACGGCGGGTCTGGAACGCGTCCAGGGCCAGTCGATGCTCGGCAGTCATCTCTACTGCATCGAGCAGATGGATCCGCGCACGGTGGTCGGTGTAGGCGTCATGGCCGGCCGAGACCAGCGCGCCTGCCAGCAAGGCCGTGGCCAGACCGACCGGCTCGGCCAGCGCCTCCAGCGGCAGATCCTCGTAGCGCAAGCTCAGTGACAGACGCTGACCATCGACCCCGATACGCAGCGCTACGGCACCGCGCTGGGGCAGGGCGACCTCGTCCGCGTTCGGAAACGCATAGGGATCGACCGGCACCTGCAACAGGTCGCCGACGACCTGCAGCAACTGGATCATCCGGTGATAGCTGTCGCGTGGCAGTTCATCCACGCTGGCGCTATAGAGCAAGATGCTGCCGCCGGACGGGGTGGCCTGGATGTCCTCGAACCAACTGCGCAGATTGGCCTTGGCCGGGCTGGACTGGCGATCGACCAGACTCTGCGGCACTGCGGTGAAGACCAGAAACGGGCCTTCCTCGATCCAGTAGGCACGGCTGCGGACGCGCTGCAGGCTGTGCCACAGACCCTGCTGCAGACGAAAGTCGCGGGCAACGGCAGGCGCGTCGGCGGGCCCATCCGGATCTGGCTCAACCGGCGCCGGATCGGCAGCTGGCGTCGCGGAGGCGTTGGTCAGGCGCTCATGATGGCGTTCCAGCGCCAGCATTGGCAGGCTGAATTCGTGCACATCCAGACCGTTCCAGCGGCGTGCGCCGCGGCGCCCTTCCAGGCTGCTGTTCAGCCGCGCGAGCATGCTGTCGAAGCCCTCCTCGTCGCGCATGCGCAAGGCCGCGAACTGGCCGGCGGCATCGCGCCAGATGACCAGTTCCGGCCCGATCCGGTCCAGCATCGTGCCGGCATTGACGCCGATCAACGGCCGCAACCAGGCATCGAGCCGATCCAGCGGGTTGTCCAGCAGTGGCCGCTGCCGGGTAGTCGGGCGGTCTCCGCCTTCGCTACCGTTTGTGCCAGCGCTGTCGTTTGTGCCCTCTGGCGGGGCTGACTGCGGTGAGCGCTGGCTGGCCGGATCCTGCAGCCAGCTGCGCAGCGCGTCCCATTCACTTCGGCTGGGCAGGGCCGCGGTGACCGCCCAGCGCGGCGATCCGGCGGTGGTGACCGGGATCGCCGCGGTGGTCTTCGGCAGGCGGGCCAGAATCTCCGGTCGCAGCTCATCGAGGGCGACGGTCAGCTGACCATGCTGGCGCACCGAGCCGACCGCGAACAGCGCCGATCCGGCCAGTTCCGGCAGGATTCGCCAGGCGGCTCTGCTCTCTGCCGCCAGTGGCCGCAGGGCTTGCAGATCCAGCCACAGCAGCATGCCGCGGCCACTCTCGTCGGCGGCCTCGATCTGGGCCCGGGCACGATGACTGACCGGGCTCGAGATCCGTCCCAGCAAACTGCTGAAGGACGCCAGATCGGCCCCCTCGCCCCAATACAGGTACAAGCGCTGCTCAGCCGCCTGAAACTGCAGTCTGAGCGGCTGCTCCTGGCCGATCGCCGCCTCGCCGTAGCCGCGGGCGTCGATGGGTATCGCCATCGGCGGCTCGCCGGTGAGCCAGGAGACCCACTCGGACACCAGCCGCGCCGCGTCCGCCGGACGGCTGCTGTTGAGCGATGTGCTCAGCAGCAGGGAAGAGTCGCCTTCGAGCCGACCGTCCGGATCGAGCACCAGCAACTCGACCGGGCTGTCGACCAGTGCCAGGGTGCTGCCCAGCCCGGTCGGCCAGCCGTCGGCGCGGGCCGAGTGCTGCACCTGCGCGCGCAGCGCATCCATCTGACTGCGCCACGGCGGGCTGCCATAGGCGCTGTCGGAACGTCGCCCGACCACGTCGCCGAGCAGGTGCCAGGGGTTGGGCAGGCGGGCATAGGCCAGTGTTTCCTGCGGCAGGCGGGCACTCAGATGAACCCCGTCGAGCATCGGCTTGGGCAGCGCCGGCTTGCTCGGCAACAGCGATGGCAGGGTCGGCGCGGGGGGCGCGGTGTCGGTGGGGACGGGTGGGTCGGCGGGGTCGCCATTGTCGCGTACACAGGCGACCAGTGCCAGCACGACGATCAGCAGGCCGGCGGCCAGACGAGCGCGGCTGAGGCGACCAGGGCAGGGGAAACTGGGTGGCGTGCTGAGCATGCGATCGAGAGACCGTTCTTTTCCGCCGAAGTTTCGCATACTTCGGTGCGCGCACCCCCTACAGGCTGCGGGTCGAACTGATGGTGTGAGGAACCTGCAGCAGCCGGAGGGCCCAGGGCCCAGGGCTCAGGGCCCAGTCCAGAGCCAACGTGAGACGTGTGAAGACTGCCGTGCAGCAATCGCGTCTTGGCTTGCGACTAGTCCGCTCTTGACCTTGCTGGGCCCTGGGCCCTGAGCCCTGGGCCCTACAACCACTACCCCCGAACCATCGGTTTGAATCGCGTCCGCCAACCACGCCACAGCTGTTGCCAGTGCGCCGCCGCTTGTGTAGCGTGCGGGCGGCCCTTGCGTAGTTGGTTGCGGCTGGGGTGAGAGCCTATTGGGGGACACGATGCGAACACGATTTCTTGCCTGCTGCATGGCCGCATGCCTGCTGCTGCTCAGCACCCAGGCCGATGCCTTGCGCCTGCGCGATCGGCTGGTTGATCGCACCCAGCCGATCGACGAAACGGCGGTCAGTCGGCTCTATCAGCAAGTCGGTCAACTGACCGCCGACTACCAGGCCGGGATCGAGTTGCATCGCAGTGGTCAGCCGCAGGCGGGCCAGCGGCAGATGCAACAGGCCGGACAGACCGTGGCCGAACTGGCCGAGCAGTGCGGCCGCACCCAGGGCTGCGAGCTGATGCGCTTCATCGACGCCTTCCAGGCGCTGTTGCGGCTGCAGGGACTGCTGCTGGACCCGGATGGCATGGCTGGCGACGACAACTACTTGCAGCCTCCGCTCGATGTGGCCGGCGAAGGCCTTGGCACCGAGCGCCTGGGGGTCGAGCTGGCGCACACCCGGGCAATGATCAAGGGCCGACCGCTGAACGAGATCATTCCCCTCAACGAGCCGGTTCACGCCGCGCTGGACGACTGGCTGACCTGGATGCGGCCGACCCTGATCGAGGCCTGGGTCAACTATCAGTTCCTGCGTGAGGAGATGCAGCCGGCCTACGCCCAGGCCGGGTTGCCCGAGGCGGTGCTGTTCGGAATTCTGGCCAAGGAATCGGCCGGGCGCGTCCACGCCGTTTCCCGCGCCGGCGCAAGCGGTCCGATGCAGTTCATGCCGGCGACCGGTCGTCGCTATGGTCTGGGTGCCGAATCGGGATTCGACTTGCGCTTCGATCCCTCCAGCGCCTCGCGCGCCTCGGTGGCTTATTTGAGCGACCGGCTGGAGGAACTCAATCACGATCTGGAGCTGAGTCTGGCCGCCTACAACAGTGGCGAAGGGCGACTCAAGCGCCTGTCCGAGAAGCACCGCGGCAAGGGCTTCTGGTCCGATTCGATCTACCACGCGCTGCCGGCCGAGACCCAGGACTATGTGCCCAAGGTGCTCGCCGCCGCCTGGCTGTTCCTGCATCCGGAGGACTATGGCCTGAGCTTTCCCAAGGTCGATGCGCGCCTGACCGAGTTGCGGCTGAGCATGCCGGCCTCGCTCGGTGAGTTGTCGATGTGCTTCGGCCAGACGCCGGATCAGCCGGCCGGCTGGTTCCGCACCTTGCGCAATCTCAATCCCAGGGTCCAGGCCAAGGACCGGCTGCCCGCCGGTGCGGTGGTGCGAGTACCGCAGCGCCTGCACGCGACCTACGCCGAGCGTTGCCTGCAACCGGACTTGCGCAACCGGCTGGCCGAGCTGCATCAGGCGCGCTATCCGGAAGGCCCGCGAGTGGTGGCCTACACGGTTCGTCGTGGCGACACGCTGGCATCGCTGGCGCGCAACTCGCGCTGCAGCGGGGTCGCCGACATCGCCCGCCTCAATGACATCGCCGGGCCGCGCTACGCGATCCGGGTCGGCCAGACCCTCAAGCTTCCGACCTGTTCCTGACCATGCACAACGCCCTTCACGGTCACCAGGATCTGGCCGCCCTGATCCGCGCCGGTACGCCGCTGATCCTGATCGATACCGACGAGGAACCGGAAGTCATCCAGACCTTCCGCCACGTCATCGCACAGACCCTGCGACCCTTGTTCAGCTGGAGCATCACCCAGGGCCTGCGCCGACTGGACATGGACGACATCCCGGCCCAGACCTGCGGACCGACCGAAGTGCTGCAGGCGATCCGCGAGAGCAGCCAGCGCAGCATCTATCTGCTGCTCGACTTCACGCCCTACCTGCGCTACGTCACTACCGTGCGCCATCTGCGCGAGATCGCGCTGCGCCAGGGCGTGGCTGACCACACGGTGGTGATGATCGGCAGCAAGCAGGAACTGCCGCCGGATCTGGAGCGGCTGGCGACCCCCTTCCGGCTGCGCCTGCCGTCCGAGGAAGAGCTGTCGAAGATGGTCCGCGAGGAAGCCTCGGCCTATTCGCGCGAGCAGGGTGGCAAGCGGGTGCAGGTCCATCTGCCCAGCCTGAACGCGATCGCGCGCTGTCTGCGCGGATTGTCGCTGGCCGACGCGCGTCGCATTGCGCGGCGGCTGATCGGCGCCGATGGCGCGGTACTGGCCGAGGACGTGGCGCGGGCGGCCAAGTACAAGTACGAGTTGCTCGGTCCCAGCAGTGTGCTGCACTTCGAACTCGATGATGTGCGGCTCGACGACGTCGCCGGCCTGGCCAGCCTGAAGAACTGGGTCGCCCAGCGACGGGCGGTGTTTCGTGGCGACGGCAGCAGCCCGATCCGGCTCGATCCGCCGCGCGGCGTGCTGCTGCTGGGCGTGCAGGGCTGCGGCAAGAGCCTGGCCGCCAAGGCCATCGCCGGTGGCTTCGGCGTGCCGCTGCTGCGACTGGAGATGGCCAGTCTTTACAACAAGTATCACGGCGAAACCGAACGCAACCTGCGCGAGGCGATCGAGCGCGCCGATCAGATGGCGCCGTGCGTGCTGTGGGTGGACGAGATCGAGAAGGGACTGGCCGGTGGTAGCGCCGACGACGGCGTGTCGCGTCGGGTGCTCGGTTTCCTGCTGACCTGGATGGCCGAGCGCAAGCATCCGGTGTTCCTGGTCGCCACCGCCAACGCGATCGAGCAACTGCCGCCGGAGTTGCTGCGCAAGGGGCGCTTCGACGAGATCTTCTTCGTCGACCTGCCGGATGCGGCAGTCCGCATCGAGATCCTGCGCCTGCACCTGAAGCGACGTGAACTGGATCCGGAGCATTTCGATCTGGCCCTGCATGCCGAACTGGCCGAAGGCTTTTCCGGCGCCGAACTGGAACAGGCTGTCGTCTCGGCCCTGTATGCCGCGGCCGCCGACAACGGCATGCTCAGTGACGCCCACCTGCAGGCCGAACTGCGCCGCACCCGCCCATTGAGCGTCGTCATGGCCGAGAAGGTCGAGGCGCTGCGGGCGTGGGCGCGCGGACGTACGGTCAGTGCGGATTGAGTCAGGAGAGCAGGGCCCAGGGCTCAGGGCACAGGGCCCAGAAGAGCAGTCCAGAGCAGAAACGCGTGCCAACCCGGAACCTTGGGCTGCAGTTGTTTGATGCGCGAACAGGCGCACCGACCAGGGCGACGTGACTCCTGCTAATCTCTGCCGCACTGCAGCATGAGGCGCGGGCGGATCGGGCATGGATTGGGTCGTACTGAAATTCGGCGGCACCAGCGTGTCGACCAAGGCGCGCTGGGACACGATCGCCGAGTTGGCACAAACACGCCGCGACGAAGGGCTGGCGGTGCTGCTGGTGGTGTCGGCGGTGTCGGGTGTGACCGACCGGCTGAAGGCGCTGATCGCGGCCAGTGCCGGCGAGCGTGCCGGACTGGCGGAGGCGCTGATCAGCCTGCATCGCGACTTTGCGACCGAACTGGGCATGCCGTTGGCGCAGATCGAACCGATCGAGGCGGCACTGCATGCGGCGCTTGGCGCTCCGGCCGCCGGCGCGGCCGGCTTTGCCTGGCAGGCGCAGATCTACGCACTCGGCGAGTTGTGGTCCAGCCGTCTGGGCGCGGCCTATCTGAGCTCGCAGGGACTCGCTTGCGGTTGGCTCGATGCACGCACGCAACTGCTCGCCCAGGGCGCGCCAAACCAGTCTGGCTGGGCACGCTATCTGAGTGCCTCGTGCCCGGTCCAGCGTGCGCCAGCAGTGGCGCAGGCGCTGCTGGAAGGCGGGCCCTTGCAGATCACCCAGGGCTTCATCGCGCGCGATCTGGCCGGCGCCACGGTGTTGCTGGGACGCGGTGGTTCGGATACTTCGGCGGCCTGTTTCGGCGGCTTGCTGGGGGCGCGGCGGGTCGAGATCTGGACCGATGTGCCGGGCATGTTCAGCGCCAACCCGCGGCGGGTGCCGCAGGCGCGATTGCTGCGCCATCTGGACTACGACGAGGCGCAGGAAATCGCCACCACCGGCGCCAAGGTACTGCATCCGCGCTGTCTGGGGCCGGTCCGCGATGCCAGCGTGCCGCTGTGGATCAGGGACACCCAGCGGCCGGATCTGGAGGGCACCTGCATCGATGGCAGCGGCAGCGAGGGCCCGCTGTCGGTGAAGGCGATCTCGCACCGGATGGGCGTGACCCTGGTGTCGATGGAATCGATCGGGATGTGGCAGCAGGTCGGCTTCCTGGCCGATGTGTTCGGCTATTTCCGCCAGCACGGGCTGTCGGTGGACCTGATCGGTTCGGCCGAGACCAACGTCACCGTGTCACTGGACCCGAGCGAGAACCTGCTCGATGCACACACCCTGGAAGCACTCTGCGCCGATCTGGCGCGGGTTTGCCGGGTCAAGGTGATCGCACCGTGCGCGGCGATCACGCTGGTCGGGCGCGGCATGCGCCGGATGCTGCACCGGCTGAGCGAGGTACTGGCCGAGTTCGGCGAGCAGCGCGTGCATATGGTCTCGCAGTCCTCCAATAACCTGAATCTGACCTTCGTTGTCGACGAGGCCATCGCCGAGACATTGCTGCCGCGACTGCACGAACATCTGATCCGGGCGCGGGTGATGGCGACCGACGATGCGCGCCTGTTCGGACCCAGCTGGACCGAACTGGATAGTCCGGCCGTGTCGACTGCCGCACTGCCATGGTGGCGCACTGAACGCGACCAACTGCTCGCGATCGGCCGCGAGCACGGCCCGGCCTGGGTCTACCGGGTCGACCAGGTACGGCAGCAGGCGCGCCAGTTGCTGACAATCGAAGCGATCGACCGCTGCTACTACGCGATCAAGGCCAATGACCATCCGGCGATCCTCAAGGCGCTGGTTGCCGAGGGTTTCGGTCTGGAGTGTGTGTCGGCCGGTGAACTGGCGCATATCCGCGCGCATTGCCCGGAATTGGCGGCCGATCGGGTCCTGTACACACCCAACTTCGCTCCGCGCGACGAGTACGCCCGGGCCGTCGCTGTCGGCGTGACCGTGACCATCGATTGCGCCCATGTGCTGGAGCACTGGGCGAGTGATTTCGCTGACGCCCAGATCGCGCTCAGGGTCGATCTGGGCAGCGGCCGCGGGCATCACGACAAGGTCCGCACCGGTGGCAAGGCGAGCAAGTTCGGCCTCGCCCCGGCCGAGTTGGGCCGGATGGCGGCGCTGGCCAGGGACGCCGGCGCGACGTTGGTCGGCTTGCACGCCCATCTGGGCAGCGGCATCCTCGATCCGGCCCACTGGAGCGAGGTCTACAGCGAACTGGCGGCGCTCGCCGAGGGATTCCCGTCGCTGCGCTGGCTGGATATCGGCGGCGGCCTGGGCGTGCCCGGTCCGGGCGAGGCCGAACTCGATCTGGTGCAACTGGCCGAAGGGCTGGCCAAGGTCAAGGCGCACTACCCCCATCTGGCACTGCAGATGGAGCCCGGGCGCTATCTGGTCGCCGAGGCCGGCGTGCTGCTGTTGCCGGTGACGCAAGTCAAGGAGAAGCAGGGCGTCCATTTCGTTGGCGTAGCAGCCGGCATGAATGCCTTGCTGCGACCGGCGCTGTACGACGCCTTCCATCCGATCGTCAATCTGAGCCGACTCGATGATTCGGCCGAGCGCACCGTCACCATAGTGGGGCCGATCTGCGAAAGCGGCGACATCCTCGGTCGTGAACGTCGCCTGCCGGTCTGCGTCGAGGGCGATCTGCTGCTGCTCAGCCAGGCCGGTGCCTATGGCGCGGTGATGGCCAGCACCTACAATCGGCGCCCGCGGCTGCCCGAGGTGATCCTGTGAGCGCGACTACCCAGACAGCAGTCGATCCGCGCAGTGCGCGCCAGTTTCGCTTCGTCGGCGCCGAGTACGTCGATGGCGAGGCTCGGCTGAGCTACGCGCTGGATGATCTGCTGCTGGTCGAGCGGATCGCTTTTCCAGCCGCGCCAGTGGTGCCGGCCGGTCGCGAGATCGCCTTCGAGCGTGCCCTGGCGATGCTGCACTGGCTCGCCGGGACGAGCTACTACAAGGCCGCCGCGGTCAGCGATATCCGGGTCGATGGCGTGTTGCCTACGACGCTCGAGGCGGAGCTGGTCGACGCGGTCTATGTCCATGGGCTGGCCGAGTTTGCCTACGTCAACCAGCTTGATCTGGCCGCGCGCTTCCGGATGCCGCGGCAAGCCGAGCCGGATGTGACGCAAGCCGCCCCGGCGTCAATACAGCCGCTGCCGCGCCGCGCGCTGCTGGCGCTGGGCGGTGGCAAGGATTCGCTGGTCAGCGCCGATGCGTTGCTGCGGCGGGAAGAGCCGTTCGCGGTGGTCTGGGTCGGCAACTCGGAGTTGATTGCACAGTGCGCCGCGCGGATAGCTCGGCCGACGCTGAACATCAGCCGCAAGATCGCACCGGAGCTGATCGAGCTCAATCGTCGCGGCGCCTGGAACGGCCATGTGCCGGTCACCGCGATCAACTCGGCCATCCTGCTGCTCGCAGCGCTGCTGTATGGCTATGACGAGATCGTGTTCAGCAACGAGGCCTCGGCCGGCGTGCCGACCTTGTTCGATGCGCAGGGCAGGGCGGTCAATCACCAGTGGAGCAAGGGCCCGGCCTTCGAGGCCGGCTTCGCCGACTGGATCGGCCAGCGCGTGGCTTCCGAGTTGCGTTACTACTCGCTGCTGCGACCGCTGAGCGAGCTGGCAGTGACCTCCCGCTTCGCGAAGCTGGAGCCGTATTTCGACGTGTTTTCCAGTTGCAACCGCAACTTCCGCCTCAGCGGCGCCAAGCCCAGTTCGCGCTGGTGCGGCGAATGCCCGAAGTGCCACTTCGTCTTTCTGGCCCTCGCCCCTTTCGTTGCCAAGCCGGTGCTGACGCGCATCTTTGGCCGCAACCTGCTCGACGACCCGACCCAGATCGCTGGCTTCGACGCGCTGCTGGAGTGGCAGGCGGACAAGCCTTTCGAGTGTGTCGGCGAAGCTCGCGAATCACGCGCCGCCCTGGCCCGTCTGGCCGAACGGGCCGACTGGCAGGAAGACGCGATGGTCGCCCACTTCCGCCGTGACATCGCACCGCATGTGCGCGGCAGTGATCTGGCGTTGGCGCCGCTGTTGCGGCCCGGGGAGGATTCGTTGTTGCCGCAGCGTTTGCGGGGGGTGTGGGCAGAGCGTTGAGCGGGCTTGCGTCTTTGGCTTTCCTGGAGCCGTTTTACGTTTTACGTTTTACGTAAGAGCAAGAGCAGCGGCGCTCGGCGGTGCTCTTCCAGATCCTTGTCGATGCGGATTCGCGGAGCTCACCGACATCCTACGCGCACGCGGCCGCTCTTCTGGGCCCTATGCCCTGGGTCCTCCTCACCGACATCCTACGCGCACGCCGCGGCTCTTCTGGGCCCTGGGCCCTGAGCCCTGGGCCCTGCTTTTCTGACCCCTCAGCCCTGCTCTCAATGTCCCTTCGGACAATGACAGGTCGCTGTCGGCCCCATCCGCCCGAAGCCGGCAGCGCGGGCGCGGGCAATGCCGTGGCGCTGCCAGTAGAACTCCGGCGCGGGTTTGGCTTCCGGGGCGATCTGGGCCATCGTCTCGGAGTCGAACAGGCGGCCGTTGATCATCGTCATCGAGACGTTCTCGAGTGCCATCAGGTCTTCCAGCGGATTGCCGTCGATCACGATCAGGTCGGCCAGTTTGCCTGCCTCCAGGCTGCCCAGATCCCGATCCAGTCCCAGATAGCGCGCCCCGGCGATGGTGCCGGCCTCGAGCACCTGCGCATTCGGCATGCCGCCCTGGCCGATCAGCCACATCTCCCACAGGGTGCCCAGACCCTGCATCTGGCCGTGGCCACCGACCTGGATAGCCACACCGGCCTGGCGCAGGGCGTTGATCGATTCGGACACGGTGAAGTGGTAGTACTGCTCCTTCGGCGCCATCTCGCGGCGGATCGAACGTGAGTCGATGACCTCGCGCGGGAAGAAGCGCAGCAACCGCTCCTTGTTCCACACCTCGCTGTGCTGATACCACCAGAGTTCGCCGCTCATGCCGCCGTAGGCCACGACCAGCGTCGGCGTGTTCGGCACGTTGGTGCGTGACCACAACCCGATCATGTCGGCGTACAGCGGCGCGACCGGCAGATTGTGTTCGACCCCGGTGGCACCGTCGATGATCATCGAAAGGTTGTGGAAGAAGGTGCTGCCACCCTCCATCACCACCAGCATGCCCAGCTCCTGCGCCGCCTGGTTGATCTGCTGGCGCTGGTCGCGGCGCGGCTGGTTGTAGCTCTTGACCGACCAGGCGCCCTGCGCCTTGAGCCGCTTGAGGTGATCGCGGGCATCATCGAGCGAGTCGACCATCGCGCGGAAATCGCCGTCTGCACCGTACAGGATCGTGCCGGTGGAATAGATGCGCGGACCCACGGTCGTGCCGCTGCGCACCATCTCGGCCTGGGTGAAGACTTCCTGGGTGTTGGCCGAGGGGTCGTGGGTGGTGGTCACGCCATAGGCCAGATTGGCGTAGTAGGCCCAGTTGGCCTGCGGCGAGGGACCGTTGAAGAAGTGATTGACGTGGGCATGGACGTCGATCAGTCCCGGCAGGATGGTCTTGCCGGCCACGTCGATCTGGCGCGCGTTGGACGGGATGCTGACGCTGGCGCGCGAGCCCACGGCAGTGATCCGGTCGCCGTCGACGACGATGGTGCCGTCCTCGATGACTTCTTCCCCGCGCATGCTGACGATGCGCGCGCCGACCAGGGCGACCGTCCCGGCCGGCCGGTCCACCGGCAGTTGCAGGTCGATCGTCAGCCGCTGCAGGTCGGCGACCTTCGGCAGTTCCTTCGGCGCGCCGGGCAGGAAGCTGAAGCTCTGGGTCAGGCTGCGGCTGTAGTAGCTCGGGCCGACCAGCCAGTGCAGCGCGCGGCTATCGCCGGACCAGTGCAGGTACTGACCAGCCTCGCCGGACAGCCGAGTGACCGGCAGCGCCTTGCTGTCGCGCGCCAGCGTGACCGCAGCCCCGGTGCTGATGAAGGGGGCGACATAGGCGTTGTTGAGCTCGGTCCAGGCGATCCACTTGCCGTCCGGGCTGGGCATCAACTGGTCGGCGTACTTCAGCTTGAAATGCTCGCGTGGCTCGGCGCCGGCCAGGTCGACGCTCTTGTAGCTCTTTTCCAAACCGCCGCCGGTCATGTACATCACCCGCGATCCGTCGGCGGAAAAGCGCGGGTCGAATCCTTCCCGACTGACCCGGCTCGGTGTGCCGCCGCCGCTGTTGACCCAGTACACGCCGGTTTCCATGCCGAAGCGGAAATCGACCAGATTGCCGCCAGACTGCTTGCTGTAGACGACCCGGCTGCCGTCCGGCGAAAAGCGCGGCTGGAAGTAGAAGCCGGGCTCGGTGGTGAGTTCCAGCCGCGCGCCACTGGCCAGGTCCAGCTTGACCACCTGGCTCAGTTCACGGTCGTCGAATCGGGTGTAGACCAGCGACTTGCCGTCGGCCGAATAGTCCGGGCTGTACTCGAAGCCGCTGTCGTCGGTGAGCCGGCCGGGCGTGCCATTCGGCAGCCGCATCCGGTACAGATGGCCGGCCGCGTGGAAGACGATCTCGCTGCCGTCCGGCGCGCGCGCCACATCGCGGATCATCCGCGCGCCGAAGCGGTCGCCGTCGATCCGGCGGCTGCTGCGCACCGGTTCGTCGAGCATCTGGTCGACCTCGGCGCTGAACGGAATCTCCGTCGGCGTACCGCTGGCCACGTCCACCCGCCACAGCTTGCCCTTGGCCCAGATCACGATGGAGCGGTTGTCCGGCGTCCAGGCGTAATTGGGGTAGGCACCAAAGATCGCCCAGGCCTCCTGCTGATCGTGTGACAGCCCGTCCCACAGCGGGCGCACGTCGCCGGTCTTCAGATCGAACAGACTCAGCACCGAGTTTTCGCGCACGCGCCGGACGAAGGCCAGCTGACGGCCATCCGGCGAAGGCTGCGGCCGCACCGCGCCGCCGGGAATGCGGATCAGGTTGATCAGCTCGCCGGAGTCGCGATCGAGCCGGCGGATCGCGTAGATCACGCCGTTCGGATCCTTGTTGTACT
>DAIMJK010000061.1:0-13286 GCA_036722245.1 Lysobacterales bacterium | reverse complement strand
GCCTGCGCCGCGAGGATGGCCTCGGCCTGCTCGCGGCTGCCGCCGTCGCGGCGCAGCAGGCGTTCGAGCTGCAGGGCCTCCGGGCAATCGACGACGAGCACCCGGTCGACCGTCGTCCGCCGGCCGCTCTCGACCAGCAGCGGAATCACGATGATCTGGTAGGGGCCACCGACGCGCAGACCACCCTGGAAGAAGTTGCCGGTGTCACCGGTGAAGGCTTCCGAACGGGTGCCGGAGGGCTGATGGATGAGGACAACGCTGGCACCCACGACGGCTTCGCCAGTTTCACTGGTGACCGAACCGGCGAGGCTGGAAGAGGTTTGCTGCGCGTAGGCGCCTTGCACCGGCAGCATGCTCGCGAGCATCGTGACGCCAACAGCAGGCAAAACCGCCCCGCTGAATCCCAACAACGCGCTTCTGATCGCAAGACTCAGGCCGGTCCGGCCGTTCCCTGTACTCATCTCGACTACCCTCAAAGGACAAATGGAGGCGCTCGGCGCCAGCGGAATTGCACTCGTAAAGATACGGTTAAGCGGTGACAGTAATGTTACACGAAGCTGTCAGGTCCCGGATGATTGTATACGCCCTCAGGGCCAACGATACTGGCCTTCAGCAAACCCGGAATCAAGCCGATGTACTTCGACGTCCATGGCCCTGCCCGGACCAGCCCGGCTATCCGCGAACAGATCCGCCAGAGCAGCGCCAGCAACGCCGAACTGGCGCGGCGCTATGGCGTCAGCGTGCAGACCATTCGCAAATGGCGCCTGCGTGATTCACCGGTCGATGGCAGCCATCGCCCCAAGCGGCTGCAGACAACGCTGGACGGTGCCCAGGAAGACCTGCTCATCGGCTTGAGAATCGCCTTGCGCCTGTCACTGGACGATCTGCTCGCGCTCGGCCGGCAGCACGTCTGCCCGTTGCTGACCCGCTCGGCGCTCGATCGCACGCTGCGGCGGCGTGGCGTCAACAGCCTGGCGGATCTGAAACCGCACTGGCCAATCGCGCAGCGTACACAGACATCACCGCGCACCGCCTTGCTGAGTCTGTTTCCGATCCGCTACGGCAGCGACGGCCTGCGGCGTGTACACGTGCTGATCGCGCTGAGCTCGGCCGGCGGGCAGGTCACGTTGACGTGCTGCAGGCAACTGGCCGGCACATTCCTCGGCGATTTCGTGCAGCATCTTGCCGCTGGGTCAGCGCTGACGCTCATTGGACCCGACGGCTTGGCGCGTCCGGTCACTGCGGGAGAGACAGGCGGTGCATTCGATCCGGCCGACCTGCGACGGCTGCTGACCGCGCTGAAGGCAGGCGCACGCGAAATCGGCCGGACCAGCGCCGGTCGCGTCGACGCGATTGCGGAACGAGAGCAGTGCGATGCCGGTTTCAGGCCGCCGCGCCCGGATACGCTGCCGCGCTGGCAGGAGCGCCTGTCGCAGCTCCTCGCCGCGCTGCGCCCCGTTCAGCCCATGTAGCGCGCCACCCCATCGAGGAACAACTGCACCGACAGCGTCACCAGCAGCATGCCCATCAGCCGTTCCAGCGCGATCAGCAGGCGCTTGCCGAGGTAGCGCATCAACACGATGGCACCCAGCACCACTGCCACATTGCCAGCCCAGGCGATGCCCAGCGCGCCCAGCAGGATCATCTGACTGTCCGGATGGCTGGCGCCGAGCAGCATCAGGGTCGCCATCGCCGAGGGCCCGGCGACGCAGGGTATCGCCAGCGGCACGATGAACGGCTCGCCATCGGGCGCGTCGCCCATGATCCCCTCGCTGGACGGAAA
Organism: Lysobacterales bacterium; assembly: GCA_036722245.1. Taxonomy (GTDB): domain Bacteria; phylum Pseudomonadota; class Gammaproteobacteria; order Xanthomonadales; family SZUA-5; genus JAWLAT01. The sequence continues at coordinate 11,503 of DAIMJK010000061.1, read as the reverse complement.
GATCATCCGCAGGCCGATGATGAACAGCACGATGCCACCGGCAACGCTGACCGATTCCTGGCGCAGATGCAGCCACTCCAGCACCAGCGGACCGGCGGCCCAGAAGACCACCAGCACCAGCAGCGCGATCAGCATCTCGCGCATGACGATCAGGCGGCGCCGCGCCGGCGGCAGATCCTTCAACAGGGATATGAAGATCGGCACATTGCCGATCGGATCCATGACCAGAAACAGCAAAATGGCGGCGGCGAACAGGTCCATCGGCATGATCGATCAGGTCCCTGAGGCGTCGAACAGGCTGCCGCTGATCGCATCACTGGTCAGGGCATGGACCGCGGCGGGGGCAATCTGGGCCGGGTCGCTGAATTCCTCTGGCGACTTCGCCGGGAAGGCGCGCTGATTCAGCGGGCTGCGGCTCGGTGGCAGTTGCAATCCATAAACCCGCGGACCCAGCCGTTGCGTTTCCTCGCCGGCAATCTGCAGGAGACTGCGCAAGGCGCCCTGGGCCACGCCGTAAGCGCCCCACAAGGCCTGATCGGTGCGCGCGGGATCGTCCATGCACAGCAGCAGCGCGCCCTGGCGCGCCCGCAAGGCCGCGAGGCAGCCCCGCAGCAACAGGAAAGGGACGTTCAGATGCACGTGCCAGGTACGCAGCCATTCCTCGCCGTCGTGATGTTCCAGCGCGGCCAGCCCGTGCAGCCGGCCCGCGGCGAAAACCAGGCCGTCCAAGCCACCGAACTCAGCTTGCAGGGTCTCGCCGAGCGTAGCGAAATCGTCCGGCTGGGCACCCTCCAGATTGATCGGATACAGCGCCACCTCGGTACCGGCTGCTGTGAGCTCGTCATACAGCCGCTCCAGCGCGGGCACGCGCCTGCCAGCCAGCACCACGCGCGCGCCAGCGTGCGCACAGGCGCGCGCGATCGCCGTACCGTAGGCCCCCGATGCGCCGACCACCAGCACGGTCCTGCCGTCCAGGCACCCAGGTACGACTGCCGCCGCCGGCGCCGGCAGCACTGGAGCGTCAGCCGCCATCTACTTGCCCTGCGCCTCGTCGACGATTCGCGCCAGTTCACCGGACTCGAACAACTCCACCGTGATGTCCGCCCCGCCGATCAGCTCGCCCTGCACGAACAGCTGGGGAAAGGTCTTCCAGTTCGAGTAGTGCGGCAGATGCGCGCGGATCTCCGGGTCCTCCAGCACATTGATATGCTCGAACCGCGCCCCGCAACGCTTCAGCGCCTCCACCGCCTGGGATGAGAAGCCGCACATCGGAAACTGCGGCGTGCCCTTCATGAACAGCACGATGGGTTGGGAGTTGACGATCCTTGCGATGCGCTGTTTGACTTCCATGGCGGGGGTCCAGTTGATGCAGGGTGGCAGTTTAGCTTGAAGAGCAGGGCTGAGGGCTGAGGGCTGGCGAGCGGTACGATTCACCCCTGATGAAACATCCGGGCTAGGTGACCAGATCGCCGCCGATTGGCTCCGGACTGGGCGGACGCTTGGGCCATTCGCATCAAACGTCGAGGAAGTCGTGCAGGGATGCCTTGACCGCAATGCGGGAAACCTGATCGAGGCTACCAAGGCGCTTCTTCACTGCGCTTGCGTCGAAAGTGGCGATCTTTGCCACGCGGATCTTGGAAGGCTTTGGAAGGCTGACCGCCCTCCAGTTATTGATGTTCACATCGCCGTGCCAGACTGCTTCAGAACTCGTGATCATTGCAACGATGACCTGGCCAGTACGGCGATGCGCTTCAGTTGAAAGCACGAGGGCCGGGCGTGGCTTTATGACTTCAGGCATATCGCTGAAGGGGAACGGCACGACAACGACATCGAAGCGTTCAATCAAGACTGTCATATGCGGCATCGGCTTCGCTTGCCCATTCGGTAAAGCTCGCCAGGACAGGATTCGACCGCTCTTCGTCCGAAGGACCGAGGCCAGGAACGCTCGTCCGGGTCTTCAGGTAGGTACGGAATGCTTCGCGCATCAGCTCAGAGCGATTGCGCGACTCTTCGACGCAAATCCGATCGACCAACTCGGCCATCGTCTTGGGGAGGGTGATCGAGAGGCTGATCGTGTTTCCTGAACGCATGAAGACATTGTCCGACATAGCACTTTTTGATGTTGCAATGTAGCACAGGACCACGCCCGGAGCAGACGTCCGGCGTGGCTCGGAGCTAGCCCAGGGCACAGGGGTCCCAAAAAGCGCTGCTGCGTGGCGCTCAGGATGTTGTTGGTGAGCTCGGCGAGCCGCATCAAATCGAAGGTCGGTGTGCGGACTCATGTATTGAGGTTTCACGAGGCAACCGGAAGAGCATCCAAAGCGGCGCAGAGCGCCGCAGTCCAAAGTAGAGTCCGGCGCACTTGGGCTCTTGGCTCTTTCTGACCCCTCACCCCTCAGCTCTCAGCTCTCAACCCTCAGCCCTGCCCCAACCAGCGCAACGCATTGCGATGAAACAACGCGCTGCGCTCGGTTTCGGCCAGGCCCAGGCGTTCGATCGAACTGCCGGGCTCCTGTTCGCCAAGCGGGAACGGGTAGTCGGTGCCGAGCATGACCTGGGCTACGCCGACGGTGTCGATCAGGTAGCGCAGAGCGCGGTCGTCGTGGACGCAGCAATCGAAGTACAGACGCGCCAGATAGCTGCTCGGCGCATGCGGGTTGTCGACCGCGACCAGATCCGGGCGCATCCGGAAGCCGTGCTCGATCCGCCCCAGCGTGTAGGGAAAACTGCCGCCGCCGTGGGCGAAGGAGATGCGCAGCTTCGGATGGCGCTCAAGCACGCCGCCGAAGATCAGCGCGCAGGCGGCGCGACTCTGCTCGGCCGGCATGCCGACCAGCCATGGCATCCAGTACTTCGGCATCCCGGCCGCGCCCATCATGTCCCAGGGATGGATCAGCACCGAGGCATCAAGCGCCTCGACGGTGGCGAAGAACTCCGCCAGTTCGGGCGCATCGAGGTTCCAGTCCTCCACGTGGGAGCCGATCTGGACCCCGGCCAGGCCCAGTTCCACCACGCTGCGGCGCAGCTCGGCGCAGGCCAGCGCCGGATCCTGCAGCGGCACCGTCGCCAGCCCCACGTAACGGCCCGGGTGATCGCGCTGGAGTTGGGCCAGGTGATCATTCAGATGCTGATGCAGCACCAGCGCCTGCGCCCCCGGCGCCCAGTAGCAGAACAGCACCGGCACGGTTGATACGACCTGTCGGCTGATTCCGAAGGATTCGTATTGCTCGATCCGCAGCGCCGCGTCCCAGGCATTGGGCTGGACTTCGCGGAAGAAGCGGTTGTCACGAAAGATCTGATGGCGCCCGCCCTCGACCCGCAGGACCGGAAAGCGGCTGTCGCCGAAGCGCTCGGCCAGATCGGGCCAGTCCGGCGGCAGGATATGGGTGTGGGTATCGATCTTGAGCATGGGGATGCGGTCGGTCTGACGTTGGCGCGCAGGGTAGCATTGGGGCGGCTTGAGGATCGGCTCCAGGTACGAGCTTTTAGGGCCCAGGGCTCAGGGCCCAGGGCCCAGAAGAGCGGTGGAGTTGCGCTCGGCTCTTGCTCTTCTGGGCCCTGAGCCCTGGGCCCTCAATTGGGACTCAAGCGCCAGGCAGCAGTTCGAATCGAACCAGCAACCCTGACCCCTCAGCCCTGACCCCTCAGCCCTAGTCCTCAAACCCATCCGCAAACAGCTCCCCCACCGCCACCGCATACACGCGGCCTTCCTGGGGGTGGGTCACGGCCTTGAAGGGCGCGCCGGCGAAGGCCCATTCGCCGTCGGCGGCCAGGCTCAGGCCAAAGCCGTCCAGGCCGCTGCCTTCGTCGATCAGCAGGCGTGGATCGGGCTGCCACTGGCCATTCCGGTACAGCCAGCGATAGAGCGCACCCTGACTGGATTGATCGGCGATATCGACCCCGGGCGCGCCGGCCAGCAGCACGTCACCGGTGAGCGCGAGCGCGCTGCCGAGACGATCGCCCGGCAGCGCATCGGCGGCGGTCAGCTGCAGCATCGGTGCGCCATCGTGCTCGATATAGACCGCCCCGGCCGAGGCGCCGGCCGCCGGGTCGGTTGAGGCGGCGACCGCGATGGTGTCGCCTTCGAGCGCAACCGCCGCGCCGAAGCCTGCGCCTGCCATCGGCATCGGCGCAGTGATCCGGCGCTCAAAGGCCCAGTCGCCATTCAGACGAAAGGCGGCAACCGCACCGGCACCGGAAACTCCGCTGCTGCTGGCACCGGGGGCCGAAAGCAGGGCCAAGTCGGGGCCAAGCGCTACGCGGGTCCCATAGAAGGCGACGAACTCGCTCCCTGGTACCTCCAGCGTGCTCTCCAGCTGCCATTGATCAGCCTGCAGGCGATACAGATAGGCTGCGCCTTCGTCAAAATCACTGCGATTCGAACCGGGCGCGCCCACCAACAGGCGATCGCCATGCAGCGCCACACTGAAGCCGAAGAACTCCTCGAGTTCCGGTTCCGGCGCGCGCAGACTGCTCTGCAGGATCCACTGCGCACCGTCGAAGCGGTACACATAGGCGGCGCCGGCGTCAATCACGCCGGTGGTCGCATCCCAGTACGCGCCCACGGCGAGATGCGTATCGGACAGCGCCACTGCGACCCCAAAACGCTGTTCGGTCGCCGGATCGGGCGACAGCAGGCGCTGGAAGCGCTCCCACTGACCGTCGACCAGGCGATAGACATAGGCCGCCCCGGCCTCGGCGCCCACCTCGGTCCGCTCCAGGAAGCTGGCAGCGACCGCCCATTCGCCGCGCAGCGCCACGGCCGAGCCGAAGCGCTCCAGGTAGGCACCATCGCCGCGATCTATTCGCGTCGCCGATGCATAGCCGGAACCAGCAACGGCGAAGCGCTTGACCGAGCCCTGTCCATTCGGCCCAACCCGATCCAGATCGGCGCCGGCAAGCAGGCTGCCATCGGCCTCGATCGCCAGCGCGATGCCGAGTCGGCCCGAAAGCCCGACGGCCGGATCACTGAGCGTCAACGGGCTTCCGGCACCGCTGCCGTCGAGCGGATAGACGTGTACCTCGCCTTCGTCCGGATCGCCGGCCACATCGGCCTGCGGCGCGCCGATCCAGAGCCGGTCGTCGCGCAGCACCAGTGCCTGACCATAGCGCGCCAGTTCGCCGGGCGCCGGCGCGCTGAGCAACTGGTCCGGGATGGCTGCGGGGCCGGCCAGATACAGCGCAACGCGACCGGCGGCGGCCACCGCACCGACATCCCCCGACGGCGCAGCGATCGCCAGCCGCTGATCATCGCCCGCGATCGCCGCGCCAAAACTTGCGCTGGCGCCGAACACGCCTGCCAGACGCTGCAGCACCGGGCTGGCCAGGTCACCGAACTGGTCGACTGCACCGGCATCATCGGCACCGGCGTTCGGCACCCCGACCAGCAGGCCGCCCTGCCACGGCAGCAGCGCGCTGCCAAAGCCTGCGTCAGCTTCGGCAGCCACCGGCAACAACGTGCCGACCAGTTGCCAGTCCGAACCGTCAAAAGCATAGCGATGAACCCGCCCTGCCCCACCCTGGCCGCGGTCGGTCTCACGCGGAGCGCCTATCACCAACTCGTCATCGCTGAGCCAGCTCAGCGCCGCGGCAAAGCGGCCGTCAGCCTCCGGCAACGGCGAGTCCAGCGTGGCGATCAGCGCCCATTGGTCCGGGCCACTGCGCTGATAGACATAGGCCTGTCCGGCTTCCACCGCACCGCCCACCGTGAAGCGCGGTGCACCGACCAGCAGGCGATTTCCGCGAAAGGCGACAGCACCACCGAAATTGGCGCTGCTGGAGTGCTCCGGCAGGAAGAGTGTCTGAGTCGGTTGCCAGGCCATCCCGTCCCATTGGTACAGGTAGACCACGCCCTCGGCAAAGCCGTTCAGAATTCCCGGCACCGGCACCACCTTGCCCGAGGCGCCGATCGCCAGCCAGTCGTCCTGGCGGGCCAGTGCATTCCCGAAGCCATCGCCCGCCGCACCGTCGCCGGTGGTCCACGGGTCCAGCGTCTGCACCTGGCGGGGCGCGGCCGAGGTCGGGCTGCCGAGAGTGAGCGCGAGCAAGGCCAGCACGGCGGCGGCCAGATGGACCCAGGCGATCGGCGCGCTGCAATGTGCAGTGGCACCGGCGCCTTCGTTCGCCCGGGGCGATGAGGCACTTGAAACAGACTGTTGCATGCGGCCTCCAAGCCAGATTCATTCGGGGACCAGTGCTTCGCTGCACACGTTCCTGCAGCATCCGCGCTGGCATGGTGGCAAGCTTAGGGCCTCAGCCCGCAGGAAGACCGTGAATGCTTGCCATCGATCTGGATCACGCCGACCCGCTGCACAGTTTTCGCCAGCGCTTCCATTTACCACGCACGGAAGGCCGGGAGCAGGCCTACTTCTGCGGCAATTCACTCGGACTGATGCCGAAAGACGCGCAGGCACAGGTCGTCGACGTATTGCAGCAATGGTCGCAGGAGGGCGTGGAAGCGCACTTCAAGGGTCACAGCCAGTGGATGCCGTATCACGAACTGGTGCGCGATGACCTGGCCGCGGTGGTTGGCGCCAAGCCGATCGAAGTGGTCGCGATGAACTCGCTGACGGTCAACCTGCACCTGATGATGGCGAGCTTCTACCGACCGCAAGGGCCGCGGCGCAAGATCCTGATCGAGGCACGCGCCTTTCCCTCCGACCGTCACGCAGTCGCCTCGCAGATCCGCTGGCACGGCGGCGATGTAGCGTGTGACCTGATCGAGGTGGCACCGGAACCGGGCTGCGACCTGCTCGACCCGGACGCGCTGGAGGCCCGGATCACCGCTGAGGGGGAACAGGTCGCACTGGTGCTGCTGCCCGGCGTCCAGTACGTCACCGGGCAGGCCTTCGATCTGGCCCGTTTTGCGCGGGTCGCCCATGCCCAGGGCTGCATGGTCGGATTCGATCTTGCCCACGCAGCCGGCAACCTGCCGCTGCAGTTGCACGAGGCCGGCCCCGATTTCGCGGTCTGGTGCAGCTACAAGTATCTCAACAGCGGCCCCGGCGCGGTCGCCGGCTGCTTCGTCCACGAACGCCATGCGCGCGCCGATCTGCCGCGGCTGGCGGGCTGGTGGGGCCACGACGCTTCCAGCCGCTTCCGGATGGGACCGGAATTCGTGCCCACCGCTGGCGCCGAAGGCTGGCAGCTGTCAAACCCGCCGATCCTGGCGATGGCGCCGCTGCGCGCCTCGCTGCCGCTGTTCCTGCAGGCCGGCATGGGCGCACTCAGAAAGAAGTCTCTGGCCCTGAGCGCCTATCTGGAAGCGCAGCTGCTGGAGCAGCTGGGCGAGCACCTGAGCATCGTCACCCCGCGTGATCCGGCCCAGCGCGGCTGCCAGCTGTCGGTGCGCCTGAATGCCGGGCGCGAACTGGGCCAGCGCCTCTACCGCGAACTGCTCAGCGCGGGCATCGTCTGCGACTGGCGCGAACCCGACATCCTGCGCTGCTCACCGGTCCCCTTGTACAACCGCTATAGCGACTGTGACGAGTTGGTGGCGGGGATGGGCCGGGTGTTGCGGAGCGCGGCGACCTGAGCGAAGAGCAAAGGGCCCAGGGCTCAGGGCCCAGGGCCCAGCAGAGCAAGGGCAAGCGCAGCTTCGAGGCTTCGGTGCCAGCTGCACGCCTTTTCTGGGCCCTGGGCCCTATGCCCTGGGCCCTCTGCAACAATAGGGCCTCAAGACCGCCCCAACCCGAGCACCTACATGACCAGCCTCCCGCCCCACACCCTCTCCATCGTCGGTGCCGGTCTGGCCGGCGCGCTGCTGGCCCGCCTGCTGGCGCTGCGTGGCTGGCAGGTCGATGTCTACGAACGGCGGACCGATCCGCGGGCCGGTCCGATCATCGGCGGTCGTTCGATCAATCTGGCCCTGGCCGAGCGCGGCTGGCATGCACTACGGCTGGCCGGCGTCGATCGGGAGGTCGCCAGCCAGGCGATCGCGATGCGCGGCCGGGCGGTCCATGCCACCGACGGCCAGGTCGAGATCCAGCCCTACGGGCTGAGTGATGCGCACGTCATCCATTCGGTCCATCGCGCCAATCTGAATCGGCTGCTGGTTGCCAGCGCGGCTGATGCCGGGGCCCGGCTGCACTTCGAGCACGGTCTGAAGGACGTGGACTGGGAGTCCGGCGAGTTGCTGCTGGAGACGCCTGCTGGATTGGTCCGCAAGCCCTTTACGCGCGTCATCGGGGCCGACGGCGCCGGCTCGCCCCTGCGTACAGCCATGGCAGGTGTGACCGATCAGGTCGAGAACTGGGCGCCGCTCGGGCATGGCTACAAGGAGCTGAGCTTCCGCCCCACTCCCAGCGGCGACTTTCGGCTGGATGCGCACGCGCTGCATATCTGGCCGCGCGGCGAGTTCATGCTGATCGCGCTGCCGAATGCCGACCGCAGCTTCACCGTCACGCTGTTCCTGCCGCTGGAAGGCGAGCGCAGCTTCGCCCGGCTGCAGACGCCGGCGCAGATCGAGCAGTTCTTCGCCACTGAGTTCCCGTCCGCCGTGCCGCTGCTGGAGGAACTGCAGTTCGAGTTCGAGCAGAATCCGCTCGGCCAACTCGGCACGCTGCGGCTGCGCCCCTGGCACCTGGAGGAGCGTGCCCTGCTGATCGGCGACGCGGCCCATGCGGTCGTTCCCTTCCACGGTCAGGGCATGAACTGCGCCTTCGAGGACTGCGCCGCGCTGGCCGAATTGCTGGATTGTCCGGGCGCCTGTCCGGATGCCTTCGAGCGGCTCTATGCGCTGCGCAAGGACAACGCCGATGCGATCGCGGCGATGGCGCTGGAAAACTACCAGGAAATGCGTGATTCGGTCGCCCAGCCGGGCTGGCTGTGGCACAAGCAGATCGAAACGGCGCTGACCCAACGCTTCCCCGAACGGGTCCTGTCGCGCTATGTGCTGGTCAGTTTCACCCGCATTCCCTATGCCGAGGCGCGCCGCCGCGGCGAGATCCTCGGCGGTATCGTGGCCGAGCTGGCAAGCGCCGGCAGCCTGGACAAGATCGACTGGGCGCTGGCCGCCAGCCGGGTCGAAGCGCTTCTGCCGGTGCTGCCGGTCGACGCCCAACTGGGTCGGAAAGCGGCATGACCGACGGGCCCGCGAGCACTCCGCGTATCGCGATACTCGGCGCCGGCAGCATCGGCTGCTATGTCGGCGGCCGGCTCGCCGCAGCTGGCTCGGCAGTCACGCTGATCGGTCGTCCCCGACTGCGCGATGCGATCGCCGGGCACGGCATGCAGCTGAGCGATCTGCACGGCGGCCTGATCGAGCTGGCGCCCGAGCGGCTCGACTTCCAGACCCGCACCGCGGCATTGGCGGACGCCGATCTGATCCTGGTCACGGTCAAGTCGGCCGCCACCTTCGATGCCGCGCAGCAACTGGTCGTCGCGTTGCAGGGACGCGGCAGAGCCGAGTCGCCACTGCTGATCAGCCTGCAAAATGGCCTGGGCAATGCCGAACTGCTGCGCGAGCAGTTGCCAGCGCTCAAGGTGCTGACCGGCATGGTGCCCTTCAACGTGGTCCAGTCCGAGCCGGCATGTTTTCACCAGGGCACGCAAGGCACGCTCGAGGTCCAGGCCGACCCGGCGCTGGCGCCCTTCCTGGACGCCTTCGCCGCCGCCGGGCTACCGCTGCTGCAGCATCCGCGGATGCTGCCGGTGCAGTGGGCCAAGCTGCTGCTGAACCTGAACAACGCGGTCAATGCGCTGTCCGATCTGCCGCTGAAGGCGCAGCTCTCACAGCGCGCCTATCGCCGCTGCGTCGCGCTGGCACAAGCCGAGGCGCTGACGATGCTGGCACTCGAGGGCATCGAGCCGGCGCGCCTGACGCCAGTGCCGCCGCGCTGGATTCCGCGCCTGTTGAGCAGTCCGGACTGGCTGTTCAAGCGCCTCGCCAACCGCATGCTGGCGATCGACCCAAAGGCGCGCTCGTCGATGTGGGAAGATCTGCAAGCGGGCCGCCTGACCGAAGTCGACTGGCTCAACGGCGAAGTGGTCAAGCTCGCCGCCCGCCACGGCCGCCGCGCACCGATCAACCAGCGCCTGGTCGACCTTGTGCACCGCGCCGAGCAAGGCCGCCGACACGCCTGGACGGGCCCGGAGTTGTTGCGAGAGTTGTTGGCGAGCGGGGCTGAGTAGAGCAGCACCCAGGGCTCAGGGTCCAACCCAGCCAGGGCTTGGGCACTGGATGGCAGAGCTGGGGATCCCTAGGCGAGCGACATCTGAGCGAGGGCGCAGCGCTGCCCTTGCGGTCTCCGCCAGCGCGTCCGACTGTCCGCCCTTGGCACTTTACCGTCCACTCGCGCACAGCGGCATTGGTCGACAGCTGCGCTTGCACACCAAAACTTCGCCATCTTCACCACCTCTGGTGCCTGTCCGTCGGGATCTGAACAAGTTCGATCGTTGCGGTTCGCGGAGCTCACCGACATCCTGCGCGCAAGCTCCTGGCTGGGCTGGACCCTGTGCCCTGAGCCCTGGACCCTTGCTCGCCTGCCCCATCGGCCCGGCCGCCCACCCTCCCTCAGCCCCCAGCCCGGCAAGCCCATCGCGCCAGATCAGCCGGTTGGCGAACGATTCCGTGCCGCCGCTGCGACCTTCTGGCACGCAACGTGCTCTTGGGTTCTGTACTTCAACTACACGGAGAGCCCGACGATGTCCGCGATGCACGCACCGAAGACCCGCAATGCCATGAGCTCCATCCGCCACGCCCTCGCCGTCGCCCTGCTGCTCGGCTACGCCGGCAGCGCCATCGCCGCCACCGCGGTGGTCGCCGGCACCAGCGAAAGCACGGTCAACAAGTCGATCACGGTGGCTGACAATACCGAGGTCAAGGATGTCGAATCGGTCAACGGCGCGATCCGGATTGGCGATGGCGCGACGGTGCGCAGCGCCGAGACCGTCAACGGCAGCATCCGCTTTGGCGTCAACGCCCGTACCGGCAGCGCCGAGACGGTCAATGGCCGGATCGAAGCCGGTGCCGGCTTCGTCGCCGACGGCGATCTGGAAACAGTCAATGGAACGATCACCCTCGGCAAGGGAGCCGCGGTAGGTGGCTCGATCGAGTCGGTCAACGGCGCCATCAAGCTGGATCAGGCAACAGTCGGCGAGGACCTGCAACTGGTCAATGGCAGCATCGAGACTCGCGCCAGTCGGATCGGTGGCGACGTGGTCACGGTCAACGGCTCGGTCGATCTGCTCGCCGGAACAATCGTCGACGGAGATCTGGTGGTCAGGAAATCCAAGGGCAGCAACAGCTGGTGGGGCAACAGCAAGCGCGGCCCCACCGTGGTCGTCGGCGCCAACAGCGAAATCCGCGGCACGATCCGCGTCGAGAACGAATACACGAGGTTGTTCGTCGATCCGAGCGCCAAGGTCGGCAAGATCGAGGGCATCGAGCCGCAAACCCGCGCGGAGCGCTGAACAAGCCGCGTTGCCGTCGCAGGAGCCTGCCTGCAGGCGAATGCTCTGGCTCTGGCTCTGGCTCTGGCTCTGGCTCTGGCTCTGGCTCTGG
>DAIMJK010000060.1:0-13381 GCA_036722245.1 Lysobacterales bacterium | reverse complement strand
CGTTCATCGCGTTTCGCGGCCGCGAACCGGCGCTGGAGCCGCTGCTGGAGAGTTACGGCCTGGCCGCCTGAGCGCGGTCGCGGTCCGTGCTTTGCTGGCCCCTCAGCGCTCGGTCGTGAGCCCTTCACCGTATCCGCACGCCCACCTCGACCCGCAAAACCACGACAATGCGCTCCCGCCCTCGGGTCACCCATCGCCGATGAGCCCCACCCCGCCAGATCGCCCGCTGGACCGTTGTGGCGTGACCGCCGCGCTGGCCGCCTATCTGATGTGGGGTGTGTTCCCGCTCTACTGGGTCATGCTCAAGCAGGTGCCCGCGCTGCAAATCATTGCCCACCGGATCCTGTGGTGCGGTGTGCTGGTGGTCGGCTGGCTGTTGTTGCGGGACGGTCGCAGCTGGCTGCGCACCGCGCTGGCCCAACCTCGGGTAGGGCTGTTGCTGCTGATGAGCAGCGTCTTCATCAGCATCAACTGGGGCCTGTATATCTGGGCGGTGACCAACGGCCATGTGGTCGAGGCGAGCCTGGGTTATTTCATCAACCCTCTGATCTCGGTATTGCTCGGTGTTGTGGTGTTCAAGGAACGGCTGTATCCGCGCCAGTGGGCGGCCGTGGCGATTGCCTCGCTGGGCGTGCTGTGGCTGGCATTCATTCATGGCGACCCACCCTGGATCGCGCTGGTGCTGGCCGCCAGCTTTGCCCTCTACGGGATGATCCGCAAGATCGCCGCGGTCGATGCGCTGCCGGGGTTGGCGATCGAGAGCCTGCTGCTGTTCGTCCCTGCGCTGGGCTGGCTGGCCTGGGTGAGCTCACAGGGCAGCGCGGTATTCGGGCAGGGTCTGTGGCGGCAGGACGCGATGCTGATCGTCGGCGGTGCGTTGACCGCGCTGCCGCTGATCGGTTTTGCCTATGCCGCCCGCCGCATTCCCTACTCGCTGGTCGGCATCCTGCAGTACATCGCCCCGACCATCCAGTTGCTGTGCGGCGTGCTGATCCTCGGCGAGCCCTTCAGCGGCAGTCAGGCGATCGGATTCGGCTGCATCTGGCTGGCGCTGGCGATCTACGCCGGCGACGGCTGGCAGCGCAGCCGCGTGGTGCCGCCCGGCATTCCAGAACGGCATTGCGACGAGCATGTGCCACCCAGTGACGGCGGCGCCACGCCAGTGCCCGAGCAACGCTGAACATGCTGCACGTCGTCCTCCATCAGCCCGAGATCCCGCCCAACACTGGCAGCGTGATCCGGCTGTGCGCAAACACCGGCGCGCAACTGCACCTGATCGAGCCACTCGGTTTCGCGCTCGATGACACCCGCCTCAAGCGCGCCGGACTGGACTACCACGAGTATGCGCAACTGCAGGTACATGCCGATCTGGCCAGCTGTCAGGCGCAACTGGGTCAACGCCGCTGGTTTGCATTGACGACCAAGGCGAGCACGAGTGTCTATGCCACGCGCTTTGCCGACGAGGATGTGCTGCTGTTCGGCTGCGAGACGCGTGGGCTGCCGGTGGCGGTGCTCGAGGAACTGCCGGAAGCGCAGCGCTTGCGGCTGCCGATGCGTCCGACCAGTCGCAGCCTGAACCTGTCCAACGCGGTCGCGGTCGTGGTCTACGAAGCCTGGCGTCAGCTGGACTTCATCTGAGCGGGCAAAGACTGCGATCATCGGGTTCTACGTTGCCTTTGCTGAACCAGCAATCCATGCGCCTGTCCATGCACCGCCTGCTGCTCGCCATCTGCTGCTTGTTCCTCGGCGCCTGTGCCAGCGCTCCAACCGGCGCCCCGCTGTCGGCCGAGGCGACGGCGGCGGCCGATCGCGCGGTGCGTCTGGGTCAGCAACTGCATCTGTATGACCGATTGGCCTGGGTCGCGGCAGACATCTACCAGGAAGCCTTGCGGCGTTCATCCGTACCGCCACCCGATTCGGTCGTCTGGGCGATCCGCCCATTGGCCGAGGGTGGTCACATGGTCAGCTTCATCATCAACATCGAAGAGGACGGCGGTTACGTCGATGGCGAGGTCTATTTCGACGCCGATGTCGACCCGGAACGCTGTCTGCGTGAAGGGGGGGAGGATCCGGCCCTGTGCGAGGGGATAGACATCGCCCGCGGCGTACGCCCGGCCACCGCGGATGAGCAGCGCTGGGTGCAGGCGCGGCGATCGATGTACGCCGACCCGGAACTGCGCGTGTGCACCGAAGCCCCACCGAACTTCAGCCTGCTCGACATCGACGGAATCAGCTACGGCTATGTACTCAGTGCGAGCGAGAACCCGGCCGAAGTGATCCTGTCCGGCCACACCCGCTACCGGCTCAGCACCGATGGCAGTGAGGTGCTGGCGCGGGAACCGTTGTTTCAGCGCTGCCAGGTGATCGAATTGGAGCCGGACCAGAACCGGGAAGCCCTGTTGGTAGGCAGTCCGAATGCAGATCTGTTCCACGAAGGCCACGTCTTTCTGCTGCTGGACCAGCGTTTGCCGGTGTATGTCACCGGTCGGCTGGGCGCAATGATCGCGCTGGAGCTGGTCGACGGGAAGGTGGCATGGCGCCAGTTGCGTTGAGAGCAGTTCCAGAAGCCAGCTCCACTAGCCAGTTCCAGTTCCAGTGAAGGGCGTCTGCCCTCGGCGCTCAATTGGAGACGCGGCCACCGGCGCGAACGAGACTGTCCCATGGATCGCTGCGCCGCGCGCACCAGGACCGCGCTACTTCCAGCTTGCGGCTTTTCACTGGCCACTGGCACGGGCTACTGGAACTGCTCTGCTTCGCCCTGCATGGCATACTGACCTCCGGCAGCACGGGAGCCAAGCGCATGACCTGGATACTCATCCTGGCGGGCCTTCTGACCTGGTTTGGTCTGCTTTATCGCGGCCAGGGCTACCTGGCCTGGCTGTGTGCCGGCCTGCTCTGGCTGGCGGCTCTGGTCAGCGCCGGACTGGGTGCAGGGTGGACCTTGCTGCTGTTCGTATCGCTGGCCGCAGCGGCGGTGCTGTTCGGGGTGCCGGACTGGCGTGCGCGCTTCGTTTCGGCGCCGATCATGGCGACGATGGCCAAGGTGCTGCCCAAGCTCGGCGATACCGAGCGAATCGCGCTGGAGGCCGGTACGGTCTGGTGGGATGGCGAGTTGTTCTCCGGCCGCCCGAACTGGCAGATGCTGCTCGATTTCCAGGTCCAGCCACCCACCGATGAGGTACAGGCCTTTCTGGACGGCCCGGTGACGCAACTGTGCGAGATGCTCGACGACTGGCAGATCCAGCAGCAGCGGGACCTGCCGCCCGAGATCTGGGAGTTCCTGCGCGCCAAACGCTTCTTCGGCATGATCATTCCGAAGGAATATGGCGGGTTGGGTTTCGGTCCCGATGCGCACTCACGCGTGGTCACGCGCATCGCCAGCCGCTCGGTTACCGCCGCAGTCACGGTGATGGTACCCAACTCACTCGGGCCCGCCGAACTGCTGCTGCACTACGGCACCGATGCGCAGAAGCAGCATTATCTGCCGCGGCTGGCGCGGGGCGAGGAACTGCCCTGCTTCGCCCTGACCGGACCGGAAGCCGGCTCGGACGCCGCCGCGACCCAGTCCGAGGGCATCGTCGAGGAACGCAAGGTGGGCCGCAAGAAGGTCCTCGGCATGCGCCTGAACTGGAAGAAGCGCTACATCACGCTGGCGCCGGTCGCGACCCTGCTCGGACTGGCCTTCCGGCTGAAGGACCCCGACGGCCTGATCGGCGAGGCCGGCAAGGACTACGGCATCACCTGCGCGCTGGTGCCGCGCGATACGCCCGGGGTGGACATCGGCCAGCGCCACGATCCGATGGGCGTGCCCTTCATGAACGGACCGATCGTCGGCGTCGACGTGTGGGTGCCGCTGGAGCAGATCATCGGTGGCGTCGAAGGTGCCGGCAAGGGCTGGAAGATGCTGATGGAGAGCCTGGCCGCCGGCCGTTCGGTGTCGCTGCCGGCGCTGAGCGTCGGCGCGAGCCAGTTCGCGACCCGACTGATCGGCGCCTATGCCACTGTGCGCGAGCAATTCGACACCCCGATCGGCCGTTTCGAGGGGGTCGAGGAGCCGCTGGCGCGGATCGCCGGACTGACCTACACCCTGGGCGCGGCGCGCCGGCTGACCTGTGCCGCGCTCGATGCCGGCCATCAGCCCAGCGTGATAAGCGCGATCGTCAAGGCCTACATGACCGACGCGATGCGTCAGGTCACGATCGACGCGATGGACATCCGCGCCGGGGCGGCGATCGTGCGCGGGCCGCGCAATACGCTGGCGCGGGTCTGGGCCTCGGTGCCGATCGGGATCACGGTGGAAGGCGCCAACATCCTGACCCGCTCGATGATCATCTACGGCCAGGGGGCGATCCGCTGCCATCCCTTCGTCGAGCGCGAGATCGCGGCAATCGAGGCCAACGATCTGGCCGCCTTCGACGCCGCCTTCTTCGGCCACCTCAACTTCGTCAGCCGCAACGCCATGCGCGCCTTCGTGCTGGCACTGACCAGCAGCAGGCTGGCGGGCGTGCCGGACCTGGACCAGAACGCCGAGCGCTTCATGCAACATCTGAGCCGCTTTTCGGCCGCGTTTGCGCTTGCTTCGGATGTGGCCATGGGCACGCTGGGTGGCTCACTGAAGCGACGCGAAAAACTGTCCGGACGGCTGGCCGACTGCCTGGCCTGGATGTACCTGGCCTCGTGCGCGATCAAGCGCTTCCACGACGAGCCCAAGAACACCGCCCACTACGATCTGCTCAAGTGGGTCTCAGCGCATGCGCTTTACCAGATCCAGCAATCGCTGCTGGGTGTCATTGACAACCTGCCGACCCGATTGGCGGCGTGGAAGCTGGGCTGGATCGTGTTTCCGCTCGGCGCCCGCTTCAAGGCACCATCGGACATCCTTGGCAGCGCAGTCGCGCGCAGCATCCTGGACGACCGCGCCGCGCGCAGCAGTCTGACCGAAGACATCCACGTGCCAGGCCCCGACGAGCCCGGCCTGGGCGCGCTGGAAGCCGCACTGGACAAGGCGGTGCAGGCGCTGCCCATCGAGGCAAGGATCAAGCAGGCGGTTCGGGAAGGCCGCATCGACCGAGCCCCAGGTCGCGACCTGGACCAGATCGCCCTGGCCGCCGGCGTCATCACCGAAGCCGAGCACAAGCTGCTGGCCGACGCCGACAGCGCCCGCAGCGAAGTGATCGGCGTGGATGCGTTCGGGGCGGAGGAGTATTTGGAGCTTCGGTGACAAGAGCAGTTCCAGTGGCCAGTTCCAGTGGGAACTGGCCACTGGAACTGCTCAATTGCCCTGCCCTCAAAAATTGAACACCACATTCGTAGTCACCAAGGTATCGGTCTTGTCGATACCCGGAGAAACTTCGGTGTTGTGGCGCACTTGCAGGGCGCTTTTCAGGGCCAGCCTGGCGTTGATCTTGACTCCGATGGCCAGATCATTCTGGATGAAGCTGTTGTCGCCGGTGGCCTCGACCAGCAGGGTTTCGCTGATCAATGTGGTCTCGGTCAGCTGATGACTGTAGTTGAGCCTGCCGCGCAGCACCGCGTCGTCCTCGACCGCCTGGGTGCCGCGGTCCTTGGCACGCCGATAGCCCGGGCCAATCTGCAAGCCAAGTTTGGTCGTCTCGTTATCGATCATCTGGTAGCCGATGCTGATCGATGCGATGGCCTGATACTCGTACGGGGCAAAATCGTCGTTCTCGTAGCGCAGGGCACCGATCACACTGCGCCTGGAGTCGAACTTCCAGCCGCTCGAACCAGTGATCTCAAAACGGTTGGCGGTCAGGTCAAACTCGCCGTCCTGCTCGCCCTTGACCCGCAACACCTGCAGTCCGAGGTCGTGCTTCCACTGCTCGTTCTCCTTGGCCAACGCGATCTTGCCGTTGACGGTTTCGCTCTTGGCGTTGCCGCGGGCGAAGGCCAGGCCCAACTCGCCGGTGCCAGTCCAGCCCGTCGGGTCGGCGGATTCGTCGGCATGGACGATGCCGCTGCACAGTAGAAGGGTGAGACTCGCCGCGAAGAAGACGCGATGGATCATGCCGGGATGCTCCTCATGGACCAAAGGGCCGCCGATGATACCGATTTCAGCGTGGCAGACCGTTGCAGCCGTTGGGAGGGCCGGGTGAAAGTGCCCGTACTCTGGCGAACAGCACTGGACGCGCAGCCTGGCACAGCCGCACCAATGCTCACTGCGACCGAGTGGGGCCTTCAACAGCGAATTCTTTGCTCTGCTCTCCTTCGTGGCCCCTGCTCTGCTCTTGATCTTCTGGGCCCTGGGCCCTGGGCCCTGCTCTTCGGCGCTTCCGCACTCAGGCGGCTCGCGCCACCCCGCCCAGGCCCGGAGAAATCCACGGCGGGCTGCCGAACCAGTGCTGCTGGCGGGCACGCAGCGTGAGTTCGCCGATCAGCAACAGCGCCGGCGACTGGACCGCCTGGGTGCGGACCACGCTGGCCAACTCGTCGAGTCGACCCAGCAGCACCCGCTGGCTGCTGCGGGTGCCATTCTCGACGCAGGCAAAGGGGGTATCGGCGGCCAGCCCGTGAGCGATCAGGCGGGCCTGCACCCGCGGCGCCTGGCGCAAGCCCATGTACAGCGCCAGCGTCTCGCCTGCAGCGGCCAGCGCGGCCCAGTCGACCTCGTCGCCATCGCGCTGGCAGTGGGCGGTGACCAGTCGCAGCGCCTGGGACTGATTGCGCTCGGTCAGTGGTATGCCGGCGTAGGCCGCGCAACCCTGCGCGGCGGTGATGCCGGGAACGATGCGCAGCGCGATACCGGCTCGGCTCAAGGCCTGCAACTCCTCGCCACCGCGCGCAAAGATCAGCGGATCGCCGCCCTTGAGCCGCACCACCCGCCGTCCGGCCCGCGCCAGCTCGACGATCAACTGGTCAATCTCGCCCTGCGATATCGAAGGCCGGCCAGCGCACTTGCCGACACTGATGCGCTCGGCGTCGCGTCGGGCCAGATCCAGCACTTCGGCCGAGACCAGCCGATCGTGCACGATCACATCGGCTGCCTGCAGCTCGCGCAATGCGGCCAGCGTAAGCAGGCCGGGATCGCCAGGACCGGCACCGACGAGAGCAACGCTGCCGGGCTCGGCGTGCGCTGGCTGATCGCGGTCGAAACGCTCCGCGCATGCTGCCGCAGATTGTCGTTGCGCGAGTTCACGTCGCAGCAGCGCCTCGGCCTGGTCGGCCCGACCCGCTTCGATCAGCGCCGGCAACTCGCCATCCAGCACTCGCTCGTAGGCCCGGCGGCGCTCATCCACATCCGGCCAGCGCGCCCGGATCGCCGGCCGATAGCGCTTGAGCAAGGCCAGCAGGTCGCCCAGGCGAGTGGGCAGCAGCGCCTCGATCCGGGCCCGCAGTCGCCGCGCCAGCACCGGTGCCTGACCGTCGCTGCCGATCGCCACGGTGAGTTGGCCACGCCGGACCATCGCCGGCACCGCAACATTGCCCAGATCCGGTTGGTCGACCGCATTGACAAAGATGCCGGCGGCCTTGGCAGCGCTGGCGACCTGCGCGTTCGCCAGCCGGTCATCGGTCGCCGCGATCACCAGCCGCACGCCTTCGAGCTGATCGACCGCGAACACCTCAGCCAGCCACCGAACTTCGCCCGATTCGACCAGCGCGACCACCTCGGGCGACAACTCCGGCGCCACCACCAGACGCTCGGCGCCAGTTCCCGCCAGCAACGCCAGCTTGCGCGCGGCCACGGCGCCCGCACCGACCACCAGCACGCGCAGCCCGCTCAGGTCCAGAAACAACGGAAAGTAGGTGGTCGGCTCGGGTATGGTCATGCGGCGATTCCATCAGCGTGGGGCCAAGGCTGTGTCCTGCGCGCGCGTTAGGGAAATAACCGTTCGCCCGGACTCATGACAACCGGACATATGGACGTCTGGACGGCTATACGGCTATTCTCTCGGGCCAGTCCTACCAGGCAATTGGATGAGTTCCGACTTCTTACCAGGCCATATAGGGCCCAGGGCCCAGGGCTCAGGGCCCAGAGGGCTTCGCGCCGACATGAGGCATCGGGCGATATTGGAGCAGGACGACGCGCCCACCGTGCTACCTCAGACTTCTCACGCCGCCCGCCCACATGACAACGCGCGCCCACTTACGCCGGAGCGAACGCGATGAACCTGCGCCAGCTGCAGTACTTCGTTGCGGTGGTCGATGCCGGCCTTAACATCACGCTGGCGGCCGAGCGGGTGCATGCAACCCAGCCAGGCATCTCCAAGCAGATCAAGCAGCTCGAAGGCGCTTTTGGCTTTGAACTGTTCGTCCGTCGCGGCAAGAGCCTGGAGGCGCTGACCGAACCCGGTCGGCAGCTGCTGGAGCGCGCGCGGCAGGTCGTCGATGGCGCACAGTCGCTGCGGACATTGGCACGCACGCTGGCCGGGGAAGCGGGCAAGCGCCTGCTGATCGGCGCCTCACCCAGTGCCGCCCGCTACCTGCTGCCTGGGCCGCTGGCCGAGGTCGAACGGCGGGTGCGCGATCTGCAGATGGAACTGCGGGTGCTCGACACCAGTGAGTCGGTCGAGGCCCTGCGCCGCGGCGCGCTCGACCTGGCGGTGGGATCGACCACGGTCGATCATCCACCGCAAACCCGAGCGCTGCCGCTGTCCCGCTGGCGCCGGGTGGCGCTGCTGCCTCAAGCGCACCCTCTCAATGTCGGCCCGGCCGACCGACCGCTCAGCCTGGCTGACCTGGCCCGCTACCCGCTGGTCACCTACGCCAGCGCGCAGCAGTCGGGTTCGTCCTTCCAACAGGCCTTCGCCGAGCGTGGACTGCAGCCCCGGATCGCGCTCGCCGCGGCCGACGGCGAGCTGATCAAGACCTACGTCAAGGGCGGTCTGGGCGTCGGCATCCTCGCCCCGGTGGCGGTAGATGGACCAATCGACCCGGCGCTGACCGTCCGCACCATTGAAGCCGGCCTGCCCGCCTGCGTCACCTGGCTGCTGCTCCCCCCACGCGGCGCGATCTCGCCGGAAGCCGAGGTGCTGGTGGCGGCGTTGGGGGTCAGCGCGGCGCAGATAGATGCGTTGTAGCTCAGAGCATGGCCCAGGGCTCAGGGCACAGGGCCCAGCAGCGCCTCGGCACATCCGCGCAGCCAAAAGTGGCGCGAGCGGCCCCTTTTGGAGTGCGGCGACCTGGCGCCACTTTGCTCCAGGGTGGTGAAAACCCATCTGTGCCATGGGCCCTGGGCCGTGAGCCCTGGGCTCTGCTACCAAGGCCCTCAGCGCCCTCAATCGACCCCTATCACGCTGAAACCGCCAAACTCTCCCGGTGATACAAGCGCGTCGTCCAGACCGCTGCCAACCCGGCCGCCAGCAGTGTCGCCAGCACCGACATCAGCGGTTGCTGCATCGCAATGGCCTCGCCGCGGACGATGTGCTCGATCAGCAGTTGCTGGCTCAGCAATGGCACGCCGTACATCCATTCTTCGGCCTTGATCGGGTTGATCGCCAGCACGATCGACGGGATCGCCGGCACCAGCACCAGCATCGTCACGTAGGTCTGGGCTTCGCGGTAGCTCTTGCTGAAGGCGGCCACGCCGGTCTGCACCGCGGCAGCGAGCAGGGCCAGCGGGGCGGTGATCGCGAGCAGCGCCAGGCATTCGCGCGGGCCGAGCTTGATCTGCATGCCGATGCGTTCGGCCGGTATGAACTGGGCGAAGATCGAGAAAGCGAGGATGCCCAAGGCCAGCGACACCACCGCGAAACCGGCGCTGGCGAAAAACTTGCCGCCCATCAGGGCCGCCCGCGATACCGGATTGATCAGCAGCGGTTCCAGTGACTGGCGTTCGCGTTCGCCAGCGGTGGTGTCGATGGCCAGATACATGCCGCCGGTGAAAACGGTCAGGATCAGCAAGTAAGGCAGCATCGCCAAAACCATCGCCGAACGACTCTGGGCGGTCGACAGATCCTGCTGACGCAGTTCGATCGGCCCGATCAGGCTCGGGTCCATGCCGCGGATCAGCAAGCGCTGGCGAGCGACCAGATCGCCATAGCCCATCAGCAGCGCCTGCACCCGGCTCACGGTGGCACGTGCCTTGGTCTGCGACATGTCATAGATCAGCGTCAAGGGCGCCGGCCGACCCTCGGCCAGCGCCTCGCCATAGTCGGCGTCGAGCTTGAGCACCAGATCCACCTCGCGCCGCAGCACCGCGCCCTCCGGATCGGCCGGTGGCTCGATCTGGTCGATGCCCTGACCATGCAGCCAGGCCAGCAGCTGCGGTGCGTGCTCGGCACCGATCACCGGCAGCTCGATCGGCTTTTCGGCCCGGTCCAGCTCCAGCTTGGTCGCAAAGCCGATCAGCACGGCAAAGAACACCGGCCCGAACAACGGTCCGAAGACCAGGGTCGAGAGCATCGTGCGACGGTCGCGCAGGTTCTCGCGGATTTCCTTCAGACAGACGATCCAGGTCGGTCTCATGCGGCCAGCCCCTCATCGCTACCAATGATCTTCACGAAAGCGTCCTCCAGATTGCTCTGTCCGGTCTGCGCGCGCAGCTCTTCGGCGCTGCCCTCGGCCACCACTCTGCCCTTGGCGATGACGACGATGCGATCGCACAGTGCCGCGACCTCGGCCATCATGTGGCTGGAAAACAGCACGCAACGGCCTTCGGCGCGCAGGCCGCGCATGATTTCGCGCAGCGCGCGGGTGGTCATGACGTCCAGACCGTTGCCGGGCTCATCCAGGATCAGGTTTGGCGGATCATGGATCAGAGCCCGTGCCAGCGCGGTCTTGACCCGCTGCCCCTGCGAAAAGCCCTCGGTGCGCCGATCCAGGATGTCGGCCAGATCCAGCCGCTTGCTCAAGCGCCCCAGGCGTTCCTCGATCACGCGTTCGCTCAGCCCATGCAGGCGGCCGAAATAGCGCACGTTCTCGGCGCAAGTCAGGCGCTTGTAGAGCCCGCGGGCGTCCGGCAACACGCCCAGCCGTCGGCGCGCCTGCTCCGGCTGCTTGAAGGCGTCAATGCCGTCGACGCTAACCGTGCCGGCGTCCGGTTTCATCAGTGTATAGAGCATCCGCAGCGTGGTCGTCTTGCCGGCACCGTTCGGTCCCAGCAGCCCGGTGATCTGGCCGTCGCGAGCGGAGAAGCCAACCCCGTCGACCGCCTGCACCTTGCCGAAGGCCTTGCGCAAACCCTGCACCTCGATCATGGCTGCGCTCCGTTATAGTTGAGGAAGTACGGCGGCGCCTGCTGCCGTTGCAGGCAGTCGGCATCGAGCGCGGCCGGATCGGCCTCGTTGATGAATTGCGCGATCAGCTTCGGCATGCAGCCTCGGCTCAGCACGATATGCCCCTGGCCGGGTACGACCAGATGGCGCGAGCGCGGCAGCGCGGCAGCCACCTCGTCGCCATAGCGGGGCGGCGTGACCGGATCGAATTCACCGGACAGCAGCAGCACCGGCAGATCGACGCTCAGTGGCTCGATCCGGTCGGGGGGCGCCGGCTGCCGGCTGGGCCAGACCTCGCACTGGGCGCGCAGACCCTCGATCATGTTGGCGCCGAGCAGGGTGTCGGCCTCGGCGGTGGACATGGCCGCATCGAAGCGCGGCAGGTCTTCGCTGCAGGCGACGCTCAAGTTCACCCCGATCGCGATCGACTCGGCCAGATTGTCGCCGGTCAGCCAGGCCTGGCCGATCAGCCCCTGCGGCCGGCCGGCGAGCGCCTCGCTGATGGAGAAGGGCAGCAGCGCGCTGGTTTCCGGCGCATAGGCGGCCAGCCGCACCGCACCAGCGAGGATCGAATGACTGAACGGCATCTCGCGCCGCTCCATCGTCCGTGGATGCGTCACTTCGACCGGCTCATTGCTGGCGACGATCTGCTCGCGCAGCTTCTGCAACATCTCGAGCGGATTGCCGAACTGCCCGTTACAGACCGTATCGGCGGCGCAACGGGCGAACTGGCCGGCCAGCGCCGCGTCCAGATTGCGGCCGTGCTCGCCGCCCAGCGCCAGCGACTCGGGCACCACGCCATCGAGCAGCAAGGTGCGCACGCGGTCCGGGTAGCGCTTGGCGTAGCGCTGGCCGACCCGGGTGCCATAGGACCCGCCGATCAGATTGAGCCGATCCAGCCCGAGTCGACCGCGCACATGCTCCAGGTCCAGCACCGCATCTTCGGTCGTGAACGGGATCGGATCGACGCTCTGTTCGGCCAGGCAGTCGGCGGCATAGGCGCGCATCGCTTCGGCGTCGGCCTCGATCTCGAAGGCCTCGTCCTCCGGCAGCGTGCAGTTCAGCGGGGTCGAGGCACCGGTGCCGCGCTGATCGACCAGCAGCACCGCCCGATTGCGGCGCAGTGCATTGAGCGCCGAATCCAGCCGTGGCCAGGTATCCAGCGCACTCTGACCGGGCCCGCCGGCCAGAAAGACGACCGGATCGGCTTCCGGCTTCTGCGCCCGCGCCGGCAGCCAGGCCAGCGCCAACGTGATCTCGCCGCGCTCGGGGGCCTCGTGATAAAGCGGTGCGCGGATCTGCGCGCACTGCGCCGGCAAGCCGCCTTGCGTGCTGTCGAGCAGACACGATTCAAATTCGACCTCGCCCACCCGCAAGGCGCTGGCCTGCTGCGCGCCGAGCAGCAGGATCGCGCCGAGGCCGGCATAGGCTGGGAGCCGGGTGACAGATTTGGTCATCGGTAGTCGTTCCTCACGCCAGCGACAGATGGGCGCGCAGCTTAGCGGCTAAATGTGTCGTGGTCAGGGGATTGTGGCGAATGGTCCGACGGCGACGCGAGTGGCGGATTGGCGGGATAGACGCCGCTTTTGGTTGAGAAGGAGCGGATTTAGGTTTTAGGTTTTAAGTTTTAGGGTAGAGCAAGTGCGGGTCGGCTCTGGGCCCAGACGAACCGTGGCGTCGCGGGACGCTCGGACCAGGCAGATTGGGTGCGGGCGGCCAGTTGCTGTCGTGCCGCGGCCTGTCACCTGCGGGCGGGACGCCCGCGGTCCCAGGTAGAGCGACGCCGGCCGTCAGGTTGACGCTGTTGCTGTGGCTCTTGCCCTTAAACGTAAAAGCCTAAAACGTAAAACGGCTCCTATCCCGCTACGCCCCACCGTTGCCGCCCTCAACCCGAATCTGCAAATCCCTGAGCTGCGCCGCATCCGGTGCCAACCGGCGAATCTGGGCGAGCAGACTTTCGGTGGCCTCGTTGTTGCCGGCCTCGACCTGCTCGCCAGCGCGAACGATCAACAGCGCCACCAGCTTGTCGATGGTTTCGCGCAGGCGCGGGTCACCCGGATCGAGCAGCAGGGCCGCGCTCAGGCGCTCACCGATCTGCTGCAACTCCGAGTCAGCCGGTCGTGTCCGGCCAAGGATCCGGTCGGCTTCCTGCAGCGTCTCGGCGATGCGCTGGGCGCGGTCGGCGCCCTGGCTGCGGCGTTCGGCCAGGT
>DAIMJK010000059.1:0-13761 GCA_036722245.1 Lysobacterales bacterium | reverse complement strand
GTCCACATGCTGGGCATTGGTCGAGATCTCGATCACCGAAGCCTTCCAGCGCTGCTTTGGAATGCAGCCGATGATGCTGGTCAGATCCTTGTGCAGCAGCGGCTCGCCGAAGTTGAACAAGCGCAGCGTATGGACCTTCTCCACATCGATATTGGCCAGGCAGCGCTCGAAATCCGCTACCGCGATGCGCTTGATCTTGGGCAGCAGGGTCGAATTCGGGCAGCCTACGCAACGCAACTGGCAGCCGTGAACGATGTCGAAATGCAGGTTGTAGATGCTCTTGGGCTGGCTCTGGGCAGGCATGCGGTACCGTGGGCAACGAAAAAGGAGGACGATGACAATGACGCAGGCATCGACCCCGGTCAGACCGGGTCGAGGACCAGACGTTCCCGACCACAAGCACGGGAACTCGGTGCAAACGCGGCCGGTCAGGTAGCATGCGTGCGCATCTGAGCGGCGCGAAACTATATCAGAGCGCTGCTACCTGACTGTGTGCCATGGGTGCCTGGGGGTGCAAGTCAAACTGATGTGGCGGGCGATGCTCATGAATTTGAGGGTCCAGGGCTCAGGGCTCAGGGCCCAGAAGGTCAAGAGCCGCTTCTACGCGCTTGATGACGGCACTTGCCTCGGATTGGCTCTGCACTGAGCCCTGGGCACTTGGATTCACGGAAATTCCCCACATACTTCTCCAGCAACCATCGCCCGACGCCACCTGCCCCTTGGTCGTCAGCCCTGCTTGAACACGGGACCGCAAAAGCGCATGAGCAACCAGCCGACCACGCCCGCCCTCGCCTTCACCGGGGAGCGATTCACACCTGAGTGCGTACGCGAGATCTGGTACGAGCACTGGCACCGCTACGCCTTCGCACTGCAATTCGCTCAAGGCAAGCGGGTGCTCGATGCGGCCTGTGGCGAAGGCTATGGCAGCGCGCTGCTGGCGCGGCTGGCGGACAGCGTGACCGGCGTGGACATCGATACGGCCAGCATCGAACATGCGCGAGCGCGCTATGCGGCGGGGAATGACCGACTGACGTTCCAGACCGCCGACGCAACCGCGCTGGACCTGGCACCGGCCAGTTTCGATCTGATCGTTTCCTTCGAGACCCTCGAACATGTCCACGCCCAGGAGCAGATGCTGGCCGGTTTTGCTCGTCTGCTCAAGCCGGACGGTCTGTTGCTGATTTCCTCACCGGACAAGGCGACCTATACCGATGCCCAGGGCCACGCCAATCCGTATCACGTGCGCGAGCTCTATCGCAGTGAGTTCCAGGCGCTGCTGAGCCGCCATTTTCCCGTTCAGCGTCTGCTGGCGCAGAAGTTGCTGTTCCAGTCGGTGTTGTGGGATGTGGACAGCCAGCCGGTTCAGGCCCATGCCCAGGTGGTGGACGCACAAGGTGATGTGCAGGCCGGACTGGCCTATCCGCCGCTGTACTATGTTGCAGTGTGCGCCCATCAGGCGGATGCAATGCCCCCGCAGGGCCCGGCCCTGTGGACCTTCGGCGACCTCGCCGAGAGCGTGTACCAGCACTACAATCAGGAAATCCGCAGGATCATTGCTGCGGGTGAACAGATCATCGCCATGGACGCCCAGATCCGCCAGCTGCAAGCCGAGCTGGCCGTCTGTCGGGCCAATGCCCCAGCCACGGAAAGCCCATCATGAGTGAACTGTCCGCGCTGTTTGCGGCGCGCCCCCTGCAATCCCTGCCACTGTCCCCGACCGAAGTACTGCTGCTCGATCACCGCAGCGGCGAGCGCCATGTGCTGACGCCCGAGGTGGTCGACGCGCTGGAGGCCTGCGCGCCCTTCGCCAGCCTTTCCGCCCACCGAGAGCGTGTGCTGGAGCGCATGCCGGAGTTGGCTGAGCGCGCTGCCGCGATCACCCCGGTGTTGCAGGGTCTGGTCAGCCGCGGCTTGCTGGAGTCCGCCGCGGCCGCACTGCAGCGGCTGGATAGCGGTGGCGAGTCATTGCCCGGACTGGCGCCGGCCTGTCTTCTGCTGCCCTCCGCCCCCGGATCGTTACCCAGTGCCGAGGCCATCGCGCAACTGCTGCTGCTGGCACGACTTTGTGGTGGTCTGCAGATCCTGTGCGAGGACACGGAGCTGGCACGGCCCTGGCTGGATCCAGTCCGCGCCGAAGGCATCGTGGCCGAGTGTCTGGATGCGGACAGCCAACGCCGCTGGCTAGCGCAGCTGGCGAGCGACAGCGAAGACGAAGCCGCGTTGTACACGCTGGCCGGGCCGTCGACCGCCGCTGATCGGCGCGCCAGGCAGGTCAACTTTGCCCAGCTTCATGCCAGCGGGCATCGCTTGTTGCTGCTCGATGTTGATCAGCTGGCCGCGCCGCAGGCCATGCCAGCACTGCAGGTCGGTCTGGATCTGAGCCCACAAGCGAGTCGTCAGGCCTGGTTCGAGCTGCAGTTGGCGGACGCGTTACCGGAGCAGGCCTGGGCGTCGGCACTGGACTGGTGTGGTCGCTCGACTGCCGCATTGCTGAGTGACCGAGGGCCATTTGCCCTGGCGGCAGGGGACGTCGAAGGTCGGAACTGGTCCGAGCTGGCCCGCCTGGGGGAGGGCAGTCGGGTCAAGGCATTGATGTTCGGCAGCCGTGGCGCGCTCGACTGCCCGCACAACCGCTGGCTTTACACGCTGGACCCGGCATCGCGCGGTCGCTTCTGGCAGCAATATGGCCAGCAGCGCGATGGCCGCACCGTTCTGCATGGTGTGACCCGAGCCCGACTGCTGCAGGGGACCGCTTTCGCACCGAGCATTCTGGCGGTCGATGCGGCGGCCGGCTTCGAGGGACCGCTTGGTGACACGCCGCACCTGCTGCGCGGAGCGTTGAGCCAGCTGCTCGATCCCGCTACCCGCAGTCTGCATCTGCCGTGGTGTCTGCAGCGGCTGGACGATAGCCCGATGGATCGCGCGGCGGCCGGTCGGGAGGCACATTGGCCAGGCATCAATCGCCTGCTGGCAGAGTGGGCCCTTGGCGAACAGAGTCGTTGTGTGGCCAGCGAGCCATCGGATCGCGCCAACTGGTGGGCCGAGCAACTGGAGGATCTGGCGCGGGCGCCTGCGCTGGCGCGACGGGAGCGGCTCAGTGCCTACACCGCCCAGGCCCAGGCCCAACTGATCAATGCCCTGCAATATCAGCTGGAGAACGCCGAAGGCGAGCCAGCCGGTTGGCGCGAAGACGTGATAGCGATCGTCGAGGCTCAGGCCAACGCGATTCTGGCCGATCGCGGGCCGATGCTTGCCGGCTATGGCGAGAGCGAGGACCCGGACCTGCGCTTCGCGCGTGAATTGCAGATCAGCGCGGACTGGACTCGGCGCTGGCCGCTCTGGCTGCGCCGTGCTGTCGAACTGCGCGACCGGGGCTGACGACCGCATCCAAGGCTGGCCGACATGAGCGCGATCGAGATCAGCGTCATCGTGGTCAGCTATCGCTGCGCCGAGACCCTGCCCGAGTGCGTCGGTCGTGCCCTGGCGAGCCGTTGCGCGGTTGAAGTGCTGGTCGTCGACAATGCCCCGGGTGATGGCAGTCTGAGCGCCCTGCGCGAGGCACTGGGCGCGCTCGAAGCGCGACAATCCGCGGTCGGCCACTGGCGGGTGATCGAACAGCCCGGCAACCCCGGTTTTGCCAAGGCCTGCAACGTGGCCGCCGGACAGGCGCAGGGATCGTGGCTGCTCCTGCTCAATCCGGACTGCTATCTGCCGCCGAACACGCTCGAGCAACTGCATGCCGAAGCCGGCCAACTGGCTGGACTCGGCCTGCTCGGGGTGCTGCTGGAAGACGCCCGGGGTCGGGTCGAAGCTGCGAGCTTGCGGCGCGATCCGGTGCCGTTGCGTGCGGTCACAAGCGCGCTCGGCGGGGCCCGACTGGCCCGGGCCCTGGGTCGACCCGATTGGCAACTGACGCTAACGCCGCCACGTGTGCCTGGACTGATCGAGGTGGACGCGATTTCCGGTGCGCTGATGCTGATCCGGGCAGATCGCTACCAGGCGCTTGGCGGACTGGACGAAGGCTATTTCCTGCATTGCGAGGATCTGGACTTGTGCCGTCGCGCGCGTGCTGCGGGCTGGCGAAATTACGCCGACACCCGCCTGCGTGTGCCGCACTGGAAGGGCACATCTAGCGCCTCCCAACCGCTCCGAGTGGCCTGGCACAAGCACCGCGGCATGCTCAGGTACTACCACCGCTTCGACCGGCCCCAGACCGCCTTGCCGTTGCACCTGCTGCTGCTAGCCGGTGCCTGGACCCGCATCCTGCTGCAAAGCCCGTGGCTGGCCTTAAGGCAGGGATGGCGGGCATTGGGGGTCAGGAACTGAGAAATCTTGGCGACATCCAACTACTCAGTGCGCTTGGCTACTCCACCGCCCCGATGGTCACCAACTGCGCCAATCGCCGCACGCCCACCGATACCGTCGGGTAGTCCATGCTGACCAGTGCGCGCATTTCGTTGAACATGTTCTCGGTGTACTGCAGGGCGGCCTCGCGGCCGACGCCCCAGGCGCCGATGGGATCGTCCGGGTCGCGCTGGTTGCAGCGATGCAGGGCCTGGGCGGTCAGCGCGCGGTGCTGGGCATAAAGTTCGTCGCGCAGCACGCCGCGGGCGTGGGCGTGCCAGCGGCCGTCGACCGGGAGCTTCTCGATCTGCTCGGCCAGCCACTGCAGGTGCAGATGCTCGCCGATGCGGAAATAGGCGCGCGCGGCGTGCTCGACCGGGCAGTCCAGTTCGAACGCGACTTCGATGATGTCAAAGGCCGGATTGAGCGCGCCCAGATGGCTCAGGACCTGCACGAAGGACTCGCTGTAGCCCAGCGCCTGCAGGGCCTGGTGCTCGGCATGGAAGGCCGCGGCATCATCGCTGTTGACGACCCGGTCGAGTACGGCGACCAGTTCGATGAAGCCGCTCTGATAGCGCTCGACACTGCGGGCGATGTCGGTCGCCGCACCTGGCTGGTTGAGCAGCCAGCGGGTCAGATTGCGCATCAGGTTCCAGATCCGCAGCAACAACTCGATCTGGCGGTGGAAGTCCACCACATCGCCGAGTCGGTCGATCTCGACCCACAATTCGCGCGCCTGGATCACCTCGCGCGCGATGGAGTAGGCCTTGGCGACCTCGGCCACGCTCTTGCCGGTGTCTTCCTGCATTCGCAGCACGAAGGTAGCGCCCATCCTGTTGACCATCGAGTTGGTCACCTGGGTGGCGATGATCTCGCGCTTGAGCGGATGGCGCTGCATCTCGGCCGCGTAGCGCTCGCGCAGCGGGGTCGGGAAGTACAGCTCCAGCTCCTTCGACAGGTACGGATCTTCCGGGACGTCCGAGACGAGCAGCGCGTTGTAGGACTGGATCTTGCCGTAAGCCAGCAATACCGCCAGCTCTGGCCGGGTCAGGCCCAGCCCGCGAGCGCGGCGCTCGTTGAACTCTTCCTCGCTCGGCAGGCACTCGAGCTGACGATCAAGCTGCCCCTGCTGCTCCAGCCAGCGCACGAAATGCTGCTTGGCGCCGATGCGATCAATGCTCAGCGCGCGCATCAGGCTGATCGCGAGGTTCTGGCGATAGTTGTCGAAGATGACCAGTTCGGCGACCTCGTCGGTCATCGCCACCAGCAGTTCGTCGCGATCGGCCGGATCCAGGCTGCCATCGGCGATCGCCAGGTTGAGCAGGATCTTGATGTTGACCTCGTGGTCAGAGGTATCGACGCCGGCCGAATTGTCGATCGCGTCGGTGTTCAGCAACACGCCGTTGAGAGCAGCCTCGATGCGGCCGCGTTGGGTCAGCCCCAGATTGCCGCCTTCGCCGACGACCTTGCACCGCAGCTGGTTTCCGTTGAGTCGGTTGGCGTTGTTGGCGCGATCACCGACCTCGGCATTGGTCTCGGATTCGGCCTTGACGTAGGTGCCAATACCGCCGTTCCACAGCAGTTCCACCGGCGCACCGAGGATCGCCCGGATCAGCTCGATCGGGGTCAGCTGCTCGGACTCGATGTCAAGGGTGGCGCGGATCTGCGGACTCAGCGCAATGATCTTGGCGCTGCGCGGAAAAATGCCGCCGCCCTCGGAGATCGTCGCCCGATCGTAGTCATCCCAGCTTGAGCGGGGCAGGGCGAACATGCGCTCGCGCTCGGCATAGCTGCGCGCCACGTCCGGATCCGGATCGAGGAAGATGTGGCGGTGGTCGAAGGCGGCGACCAGCTTGATGTGGCGCGACAGCAGCATGCCATTGCCGAACACGTCGCCGGACATGTCGCCGACGCCGACGCAGGTGAAAGGCTCGCTCTGACAGTCCTTGCCCAGCGCACGGAAGTGACGCTTGACGCTTTCCCAGGCGCCGCGGGCGGTGATGCCCATCTTCTTGTGGTCGTAACCCTTGCTGCCGCCGGAGGCAAAGGCGTCGCCCATCCAGAAGCCATGGTCGGCGGAGATCGCATTGGCGATATCGGAGAAAGTCGCCGTGCCCTTGTCGGCCGCCACGACCAGATAGGAATCGTCCGGATCATGTCGAACGACCCGAGCGGGGGGCACGATCTCACCGTTCTCCAGGTTGTCGGTGACATCCAGCAGGCCGTTGATGAAGGTGCGGTAGCAGGCCACGCCCTCGGCCATGAAGGCCTCCCGGTCGCCACTGGCCGGGGGCTGCTTGACGACGAAGCCGCCCTTGGCGCCAACTGGCACGATGACCGTGTTCTTGACCATCTGCGCCTTCATCAGGCCGAGCACCTCGGTGCGGAAATCTTCGCGCCGATCGGACCAGCGCAAGCCACCGCGGGCGACCGGGCCGCCACGCAGGTGGACACCCTCGACCCGCGGCGAATAGACGAAGATCTCGCGGTAGGGCAGCGGCTTGGGCAGGTTCGGCACCATCGAACAATCGAGCTTGTAGGCGACGTAATCCTTCGCCCGGCCATCCTCGATCTGGTAGTAGTTGGTGCGCAGCGTGGCCACGATGATCTGGCGGAAGGCGCGCAGGATGCGATCTTCATCGAGACTGTCGACCCGCTCGAACTCCTCCCGCAGCGCGCTGTTGAGCTCGCGGATCTGGGTTTCGCGATCCGCGCCGCGCAAGCCGGCCCAACCGGAGGCCTTCGGCTGCGCTTCCGGATCGCCTTGCAGCAGGGCTTCCAGGTCGCGCTGCAGCTTCTTGCGCGCCGCATCGCCGGTACTGCGACCGTCACCTTCGCGGTCCGGATCGAACCGTGCCTCGAACAGTTCCACCAGCAGCCGCGATACCAGCGGATGCGCGCACAGGGTGCGCTCCATGTAGGCTTGCGAATAAGTGAAGTCGGTCTGCAACAGACAGCGCAGATAGCCGCGCAGCAGCGTGACCTGACGCCAGTCCAGCCGCGCGGCGATGATCAGCCGGTTCAGCGGATCGTTCTCGGCGCGGCCGCGCCAGACCTGCTCGAAGGCCTGCTGGACCGGTTCGCGGACACTCTCCAGATCCATCTCCAGCTGGTCCAGCACTTCGATATCGAAATCCTGGATCCAGATCGTCAGGCTGCCCAGCTGCATCGCGTAGGGATGTTCGGACAGCGCCCGGAAGCCCATGTTCTCGAGCATCGGCAGGGCATCGGACAGTGCGATCGTGCCGCCGAACTTGAACAGCTTGAAGCGCAGTGCCTCGGCCTTGCGGCGGGGCCGGTACAGGCTCAGCTTGATGTCGTCGGGATCGCGCAGGCTGGCCGCGAATTCGACGTCCTGGGCCGCGATCTGCGGTGTGACTTCCTCGATATAACCGCCCGGCAAGGCCTTGCCGAAGCGATTGGCCAGCTTCAGGCCGAGCGCCTCGCCGTGGCGCTGGACCAGGATGTCGCGCAACTCGTCCTGCCAGTTGCGCACGATCTGGGCGATCTTCGCCTCCAGTTCGCGCAGGTCGACCTGACTGCGCTCATGCGTCTTGGGCCGGATCACCACGTGCAGCCGGGCCAGCATCGATTCGCCGACCTGAACCTGCGAATCGGCTCGCTCGCCCTGGAAGCTGCGCTTGAGCAGCGCCTCGATGCGCTGCCGGGTTTCCTGGGTCATGCGATCGCGCGGCACGAACACCAGGCAGGACAGGAAACGGCCGTAGCGGTCACGGCGGACGAACAGCCGCGTGCGCTGCCGCTCCTGCAGATGGAAGATGCCGATCGCGGTCTCGTGCAATTCCTCGGCGGTGGCCTGGAACAGCTCATCGCGCGGCAGGGTTTCCAGAATATGCAGCAGGGCCTTGCCGCCATGGCCTGAGCGCGACATGCCGGAACTGGCCAGCACCTGCTCGGTCTTGCGCCGGACCATCGGCAGATCGAGGATGTGGAAGGTGTAGGCATTGGAGGTGTACAGGCCCAGGAAGCGCTGCTCGCCGGCGGGACGCCCGTTCTCGTCGAAGGAGATCACGCCGATGTAGTCCATATAGCCCGGCCGATGCACCGTGCTGCGGGCATTGGTGCGGCTCAGGATCACCAGATCGGGCAGCGCGCCCGGATCGAGTTCGCGCGCAGCCAGCGACGACAGCGGCCGCGGCGAGAGCTTGGCTTCGTCGGTGCGCAAGATGCCCAGTCCGCTGCCCTGGATGGCACGCAGCACCGGTTCGCTGGCGTTCTCGTCGGTGCGGTACTCGCGATAGCCGAGAAAAGTGAAATGGTTGTCGGCGACCCAGCGCAGGAAGGCGATGCATTCCTCGACGTAGGCGCGGTCGTGCGGCAGATCGCGCTGCTGCAGATCATCGGCCAGATTGAGCACGCGTTCGCGCATCGGCACGAAATCATTGACGCAGGCCTTGACGTCGCGCAGCGCCGCATTGACGCCATCCTGCAGCGCTTGCAGCACTTCCGGTTCGGCCTGGCGTTCAACTTGCAGATGGATCACCGATTCCCGGCCGGCCTCGTTGCCACCGAAGCTCAGCACGTGGCCGCCCGGATCACGCGCCACCGGCACCACCGGATGCAGGGTCAGATGAACCAGGCCGCCGTGCTGACCGACCACCATCGCGACGGTGTCGACGAGGAAGGGCATGTCATCGTTGAGGATCTCGATGACCGTGTGGGCACATTCATAGCCGTGCTCTTCGCGGGTGGGGTTGTAGACCCGGACCAGCGACTGGCCACGCGGACGGTCGCGAAACAGGCGCAACAGGTTGCTGCACAGACCGGCCCAGTCGGCCGCGGTCATGCCGGTCAGCTCGCCGGCCGGCAGGCGACCGATCAGCAGCCGGGCGAAGTTTTCCGCCTCACGCAGTTTGGGGCCGCTGTTGTGCTTCTTCAGTTCGCCGGAAATGGCATCGATGTCGGTCGATGCCACCACTTCGCGCGCCTGCGCCATGGTGAAAGTCCAGTGTAGAGAGTCGGGGCGCAAAGGGTACCGTTGATACGCCCATTTTCCGAGAGCCACCGAACTCCGCTTGATGGCGTTTGTTCAGAAATCGTTAAACCCGGCGAGGTCGGACCTCCCTGTAAAAGGGGCAAGAGCCCTAACACAAAGGACACAAAGGACACGAAGGAGAGCAAGAGCCAAGAGCGAAAGGGCGGATTGACCACAAAGGACACAAAGGACACGAAGGAAAGCAAAAGCGGCAGATCGTGCTGGTCAACGTAGCGAAGTCAATCCACTCAACCGCGCCCCACCGCGATGTGCCATGTTGATGGGAAAGCTTTCCTTTGTGTCCTTTGTGTCCTTTGTGGTTCCCAGCTCTAAGCTCTTCCCCGATCCAAGTCCAGATGTGCGGGCCGCGACGGCTACTTGGCCTGCAGGCGCACGGAGCCGTCGATGCGCAGGCATTCGCCGTTCATGTAGCGGTTGCCGATGACGAAGGCGACGGCGTCGGCGAACTCGGCCGGTTTGCCGAGGCGGGACGGGAAAGGGATCTGGGCTGACAGGGAGGCCTGCACTTCGTCCGGCATGTCGGCGGCCATCGGGGTCATGAAGATGCCCGGCGCGATGGTCATGACGCGGATACCAAAGCGCGCCAGTTCGCGCGCCATTGGCAGGGTCATGCCGACCAGGCCAGCCTTGGAGGCGGCATAGGCGGATTGGCCGATCTGGCCCTCGAAGGCGGCCACCGAGGCGGTGTGGATGATCACCCCGCGTTCGCCGTCGCCGGCCGGTGCATTGTGCTGCATCAGATTGGCGGCGGCCTTGGCCAGGTTGAAGCTGCCGAGCAGATTGATGCGCAGGGTCTGCTCGAACTGCGACAGCGCCATCGGTCCGTTCTTGCCCAGCACCCGTCCGGCGCCGAGCACGCCGGCACAGTTGAGGGCAACGTTGATACCACCCAGGGCCTGCATTGCAGCACCCATGCTGTCAATGATGCCGGACTCGCTGGTCACATCGGCGTGCAGGAAAACCGCTTTACGGCCCAGTTCGGCCACCGCTTCGGCCCCCTGCTCATCGTTGATGTCGAGCAGGGCGACCTTGGCGCCGCCATCGGTCAAACGCTGGGCCGCGGCAAAGCCCAGGCCGGACGCACCGCCGCTGATCACGGCACGGACATCATTGAGCTGCATGAGGCACTCCCCAGTGGTCGGAAAGGGGGACAAGGTATACGAAGACGATGCTGTTGGGGACGTTGGGGCCGGGCTGGGACGCTGGAGCTGCGAATGCTTGAGGGCCCAGGACTGGACCCTCTTCCCTGGGCCCTCCCGGATCTCGGTCGACAGCGCCGAGCTACAATCCGCGCATCACCCGCCGTTGGAATCAAAGAATGAACGTCCTGGGTACCCCCTGCTCGGCCTCGGCCACGAAACTGCTGCTGCTGGGGGCCGGTGAGCTGGGCAAGGAAGTGGCGATCGAAGCGCAGCGGCTGGGGGTCGAGGTGATCGCAGTCGATCGCTACGCGAACGCACCCGCGATGCAGGTGGCGCATCGCTCGCATGTGATCGACATGCTCGATCCGGTCGCGCTGGAAGCCGTCTTGCGCGGCGAGCGTCCGGACCTGATCGTGCCCGAGGTCGAGGCGATCCACACGGCAACGCTGGAGCGACTGGAGACCGAAGGTTTCCGGGTGGTGCCGACCGCGCGCGCGACCCGGTTGACGATGGACCGGGAGGGCATCCGCCGGCTGGCGGCCGAGGAGCTGGGTCTGCCGACTTCGCCCTATCGCTTCTGCGATGACGAGGCGAGCTTTCGCGAAGCGGTCGCGGCGCTCGGTTTGCCGTGCGTGGTCAAGCCCTTGATGAGCAGTTCGGGCAAGGGTCAGAGCGTGATCCGCAAGGCCGGCGAGATCGATGCCGCCTGGCGCTACGCCCAGCAGGGCGGCCGCGCCGGTGCCGGGCGGGTGATCGTGGAAGGTTTCGTGCGCTTTGATTTCGAGATCACCCTGCTGACCGTGCGGCATGCCGGTGGCACCGTCTGTTGCGAACCCATCGGTCACTATCAGGTCGAAGGTGACTACCGCGAGTCGTGGCAGCCGCAGCCGATGTCGGCACGTGCATTGGCCCGGTCGCAGGAGATCGCCGGCCAGATCACCGCCGCGCTGGGCGGCCA
Source organism: Lysobacterales bacterium (assembly GCA_036722245.1). Lineage (GTDB taxonomy): Bacteria > Pseudomonadota > Gammaproteobacteria > Xanthomonadales > SZUA-5 > JAWLAT01. The sequence continues at coordinate 2,300 of DAIMJK010000059.1, read as the reverse complement.
CGGGGTGTTTGGCGTGGAGTTGTTCATCTGTGGCGACGAGGTGCTGTTCAGCGAAGTCTCGCCGCGCCCGCACGATACCGGTCTGGTGACGCTGATCAGTCAGGACCTGTCGCAGTTCGCGCTGCACGTGCGCGCGATCCTTGGCCTGCCGGTGCCGGCATTGCGGCAGCGTGGACCATCGGCCTCGGCCGCCTTGATCGCGGAGGGCGTCGGCCGCGGCATGCGCTTCCACGGTCTGGCCAGTGCGCTGGCCGAACCCGACACCGACCTGCGGCTGTTCGGCAAGCCGGAAGTTCAGGGCAAGCGTCGGGTTGGCGTCTGCCTGGCGCGCGGCGACGATCTGTTCAGCGCGCGCGAGCGGGCCCGGCGCGCGGTCGGTCAGATCCGGGTGGAAATGGGCGAGGTCTGACGGAGGATCTGCGTTCCTGGCCGGTCGCGCTCAGTCCTCGAAACCATCCTCGAACAGCGGGTCGCTGTCGCAACTGCCGGGCACCTGGACGTGGCTGACGGCGATCTCGTCGACCCACCAGCCTTGCGCCTCGCCTTGCTCATCGGTCGAGAACAGGAAGCGCAGCAGGATCTCACCGCTGTAGGCGGACAGGTCGAAGGCGTACGGCGTCCAGCTCAAGGCTGTGCCGGTGAAGGCCGGCTGGCCATTGGGGAAGCCGCAGGCGTCATCGCTGTTGCTGAAGTTCATGGCCGCCGGATACCCGCCGACTGGCGCGATGACCTGCCAGCTGTCGCCGCCATCGGTCGAGATCTGGACCAGACCGGCATCCCAACCGGCCTCGATTGCATAGCGAGTAACGAAACTGAACTGGCTGGACATGCCGTCAGTCAGGGTCAGCGGCGGGCTGGTCAGACCCAGACAGGCGTCCGGCCCGTAGGTCGAGTAGTAGCTGCGCTGGCCGGCGAAGGCGACATCATCGATGATCTCCCAGCCTACGTGGCGCACCGTGCCGACCCCAAACAGCACGTCGCCCAACTCGGCGCCGGAGCGGAACTCGCCATCGCCGATCGGTCCGGTCGGCGTGCTGGTCACGAACACCTCGTTGTCATCGACAGCGCCGTTGGTCTGGTCGCGGCTGCGTACCCGGTAGCTGTACTGCTCGCCGAAGCGGACGCCTTGATCGGCAAAGCTGGTGGCGACCAGGCCGTCGGCCAACAGGCTCGCATCAGGCGGATCGAAGACCAGCCCGTCGCTGCGTTCGACCCGGTAATCGGCCGGACCGTTGCAGCGCGGCGCCGCCGCCGCCCAGTTCAGATCGATCCGGCAGACGCTGGTGCCGGCCGACTCCGCGCTGGCCAGCCCGGCGAACTGCGGCGGCGCGGTGCAGCTGCCGCTGGTCTGGGCCACAGCGCAGTTGGAGTAGTCCGAAACACACTGGCCATCGGCCGAGCGCTGGCGGACGCGGTAGCCATAGCTGACATCGCCGGAGACGCTGCCATCAAGCAGACTGCTGACGCTCAAGTCCTCGGCGATCAGCTGTTCATTGCCGCCGCAGCCGTCGATGCTGCGGTAAACGTCATAGCTGACGCCGGCCGGGCCGTCAGCCCAGACCAGCTGGATCTGGTTGGGACCGGCGGCCGATGCGTTCAGGGCTTCTGGCGGCGCCGGTCCGTCGCACAGATCCGGCCGCAACACGAACAGACCCGCGGAAATATCGCTGACGATGACGGTGCCGCTGGCAAAAAACGGAAACACGCTCCAGGCGCCACTGGTGCCGGCGGCGTTGCTGGCCGGCTGGGTGTCGAAATAGGCCACCTCGACCAGGTTGCCATTGTCGATGTCGGTCAGATCGATGATCCGCAGCCCACTTCGATAGTTTGCCTCGAAGACGAAGTTGCCGCGCACGTAAAGATTGTGATCGCTGGCCGCGACGTCCGCGGTGTAGGTCGAATGCAGCTGCGGTGCGTCCAGATCGCTGACGTCGAACACATAGGTGCGCGTGTTGTGGCCGACCTGGATCTCGTCCAGCTCGTCGTTGACCAGGAAGTAGCGACGGTCGTCGGTCAGCCAGCCTTGATGGGTGTAGCGTGATCCAGCGTAGCCGGTGCGCGAGAGCATCACCGGGCTGGCCTTGTCGGTCACATCGACGATCGTCAGCGTGTCCTCGTTCGCCGCCAGACAGATCTCGCGGCCGGTGTAGCTTGTGTCCGGGCCGTCGTAGGTGATGCACTGGGCGTCGTGGGTATAGCCATCGGCGCTGAAACAGCCGGCGAAGCTGGGCGCGAGCGGGCTGTTGATGTCGATCAGATGCAGGCCGGCGTTGCAGGTAACGGTGCCCTGGTTGGAGCCG
>DAIMJK010000058.1:13200-13775 GCA_036722245.1 Lysobacterales bacterium | reverse complement strand
TCACCAGCGCATCGCTGACGCTGGCGGTGTTGACCAGTGTCCCGACCTGCAGCGGCTCGACATCGATCCGGACCGTACTGGTGGCTCCTGCCGCGAGAGTGGATGCGAAGCTGCACTGCACGCCGCCGGAGGCTGGACTGCAACTCCACCCCGGACCCGAGGCAGCGACGAAAGCCAGGCCGGTCGGCAGATTGTCAATCAAGCTCAGGCCGGACAATTCGGAGTTCCCTGTATTGGTCACGGCCAGGTTGTAGAAGAACTGCTCGCCAAGCTGAACCGGGTCGACGCTGTCGGTCTTGCTCAGACTCAGTGCCCCGGATGCGGTGACTGAAACGGAGGCATTGCCCGCCACCGGCGCATTGGCATCCGGCGCATCCGCAGTCGCGCTGAGCTGCGCGATGCCGCCACCGGGGCCACTGGTGGCGTTGATGTTCAGCACCGGCGTGTTGTTGCCGGCGAGCAGACTGGGGCCATAACTGCAGTTGAAGGTGGTCGCGCTGTTGCTGCAGGCCCAACCGGTGCCGCCCAGACTGTTCAGACTGACCGGTCCGCTGACCGAGCCCACCAGGGTCAGG